>JACCYP010000173.1 GCA_013696425.1 Thermoleophilaceae bacterium | reverse complement strand
ATGCCGGCCTGGTGGCGCAGCAGTGTGCGCATCCACGAGATGCCCGGCGGATCGAGCCCGTTGGTGGGCTCGTCGAGGATCAGCACATCTGGGTCCCCGATCAGCGCGGACGCGATCGCGAGCCGCTGGCGCATCCCCATCGAGAAGCCCTTCACGCGCCGGTCGGCGGCCTCGCTCAGGCCGACGGTCGCGAGCACCTCGTTCACACGCCCGGGGGGATGCTCGCCCGCGGCGGCCAGCACGCGCAGGTGGTTGCGCGCGGTGCGGCCGGGGTGGAAGGCGGTGTCCTCGAGAACGGCGCCGACCTGCGTACTCGGGCGCTCGAGGTCCTCGTAGCGCAGCCCGCTGAAGGTGGCCGTTCCGCCCGAGGGGCGCACGAGGCCGAGCAGCGCCCGCAGCGTGGTGCTCTTGCCGGCGCCGTTTGGGCCGAGGAAGCCCGTCACGCGCCCGGCCTGCACGTCGAAGGAGAGGTCGGCGACCGCGTGCACCGTGCCGAGGCCGAGGCCGAAGCTCTTCGAGAGCCCTCTGATCTCGATGGCGCTCATGCGGTCATGCCGTCATCACCAGCTTCGTGGGCGGATCCTCGAGTGCGGCCGGGGGTGGCCACGGCGATCGGCCTCACGATCGCCTGCCCTCGCCGGCGAGCTCCGGGTCCACCGCCTCCCTCCATTCGACCGAGCGCGGCCCGGTGATCTCGAGCTGGCGCACGCCTGGCACACTATCGCCGCGCTAGCCTGGGTCCGTGTCTACGACGCTGGTCTCCGCGAGGCGGTAGCAGTGCCCTCGAGGCCGATCTTCAGGTGCGAGATCTGCGGGGCGAGCCCGGACCCCGAGACCTACGCGGCCCTCCGCGCGCAGATGCTCGACCTGCGGCACGGCGAGTACGTCGACGCCGAGCCCGGACGCTGGCTCACCTGGCACGGCCGCGGCCTCTACGGCCCGGCACGCTACGCCTGCGGCGAGCATCGCGGCGAGCTCAAGGCCGAGCTGCGCGAGCACTACGGCACGATCGGTCCGCACCCGTGGGCGAAGGGCCCCCACCCGTGGGCGGGCCGTCGCGGAAGTGACCGGGCGCGAAGGCTGCAGCGGCTGCTGTGAGCACCGCCGCGCCTGCGCGACGGCACCAACGTGCTCCCCCGAGCCCGGGCCCAGCTTCTCCGCGAGCCAGCTTCGTTAGCGCCTACGCGGTGGCGTAGCGCTTCTGCGCGCGCGCCCGGGCCTTCTCGGCCTCGACCTCGCGGTCGCGCGGCGGGGCGTTCGTGACCAGGGCGCCGAGCAGCTCCTCGGTGGCGGCGGTCACGGCTGCCACGGCGCGGTCGAAGGCCTCGGCATTCGCCTGCGAGGGCTTGGTGGAACCGCTGATCTTGCGCACGTACTGGAGCGCGGAGGCGTTCACCTCGTCCTCGGTCGCGGGCGGCTCAAAATTGTGGAGGGTCCTGATGTTTCGGCACATGCCGAAGAGGCTAGCGCCGAGGTTCGTGCCCGTGCGGCTCACCCGCCGGCCGAAGCGGGCGAGCACCGTGCCGTGGTCGTCGAGCACGAGCGTGTCGCGCGCGCGGCGGTTGGCAGCTTCGCGAGCGCCACTAGGCGGCGGAGCCGTTGCCGAATCCGGACTCGCCGTCTGCCTCGACCTCCAGGGTCTAGGATCGCGGACATGGGACTGATCGAAGGAACGCAGTCGGTCGAGATCGACGCTCCGATAGAGCGCGTCTTCGACATCGCGGCGGACATCGAGAACGCGCCGGAGTGGCAGGGTTCGCTGAAGGACGTGGAGGTGCTCGAGCGCGACGACGAGCGCCGGGCCGAGCTCGTGGAGACCGAGTCCGACGCGAAGGTGAAGTCGGTCCGGGCCCTGCTGCGCTTCTCCTACAGCGCGCCGACCACCATCCGCTGGATCCAGGAGAAGGGCGACACCAAGTCGCTCGAGGGCTCCTGGGAGCTCGAGGACCTCGGCGGCGGGCGCACCCGCGCGACCTACGGCCTCTCCGCCGATCCGGGCCGGATGCTCGGGATGATGCTGCGCGGTCCCGTCGAGGGGCAGGTGCGCAACTTCCTGCTCGGCGGCGCGGCCGACGGTCTCAAAGAGCGCGCCGAGCAGGGTTGAGCGCGCGCCCGATGCCCGAGCGGCGGACGTCGTGACAGCCCAGGGCATGCTCAACGCTCTCTGACTCCCGTGCGCCCCTTCGCTCTCCTGGCCACCGCCGGCACCCTCGCCCACCACGCGTATGAGACGCGCGCCGGCGTCGGCCTCGTATTCGAGCCGTTCCTCGGCCGCCGCGGGGCGATCTGCCTCTGGAGCGTGGTGATCCCGTTCTCCGCCATGTCCGCCATCCGCGGGAAGCCGGAGCGCGACCTCGCGCTCGGCGCGGGGTCGGCTGCGGCCGGCGTGCTCACGCACTTCGCGGTGTGGCCGTGGTCGCTGCACAACGGTATCCCGATGCTCGACGAGGCCGAGGGCCTCACCGTGGATCAGCTGCCGATGTACAACGCGATCCTCTGGGGTTGGCTGATCGGGGCGCTCGGCGCGATCGCATTCGAGACCCGTCGCGAGCACTTCAAGTGGGCTGTGCTCGGCTTCGCGACCGGGCCGGGGCTGATCGCCAGCGCGAAGCACCACTTCGCCTGGGCCGCCGAGCAGGCACGCGAAGACCCGGCGAGCTGGAGCCCCGCACTGCTCGACAGGGACCGCGCGTGAGGCCCCGGGGGTCCTCACAGACCACGGCCGCGCGCTTGACGGCGGTTCCGGAGTGAGCTGGCCCCACGGTCAAAAGGCCGCGCTCAGCCTCACCTTCGACAACCTCGCCCCGCCGGTGATCACCGAGGCCATCAGCCCGCTGGCGGAGCTGCTCGACGAGCTCGACCTGAGCGCCACGTTCTTCACCGAGGGCTTCGTGATGGAGGAGCACGCCGAGCCGCTTGCGCGCCTTGAGGAGCAGGGCCACGAGGTGGCCTACCACGCGTGGGAGCACGAGACATGGCACGCCCTGACCGAGCACGAGGAGGAGAAGAACCTCGAGCGCGGCAGGGCCGAGGGCGGGAACGCCGGCCTGCCGCTGTTCGGGTTCCGCCCGCCCGGCGGGCGCATGCTCCCCTCGACCCCAAAGCATCTGGAGGCACACGGCTACCGCTACGTGAGCCCGGCGGGAGAGGGGGCCGGCCGGGTTGGCGACCTGCCGGCGCTGCCGTTCCGCTGGGCCGACATCGACGCCTATTGCGTGCTGCCGCAGATGCAGGGCCTGCGCGAGCGCAACGACGACCCCGCCGACGGCCTGAGCGCCGAGGAGCTCGAGGCGCGGCTCGCCGCGCGCATCGACGAGGTGGTGGAAAGGGGCGGCTACATGACCCTGCTGTTCCACCCGGCGCTCACCGGGTGGTTCGGGCTCGACCGCCTCGAGCGGACGCTCGAGCTCGTGAAGCGCGACGATCTCTGGGTGGCCCCCTGCCGGGAGATCGCCGGGCACGAGGACGCGAGCGGCATCCCGCTCGGGCTCGATGACATGGGATGGGAACAGGCATGAGGCTCCGGCGCGTGACGTTCGATGACGGTGCGACCGCCACCGCCGTGGGCGACGGCGAGGGCGCATGGGCGCCGCTTCAGAACGACGACGTGGTCGCGTTCCTCGGCATGTCGGCCGACGAGCGCGAGGACGCGGCCGGGCGAGCCCTCGCCGAGCGTGTGCGGGTCACCGATCCGGCGCCGCTGCTTCCGTTCGCGCCGGCCTCCTTCCGCGCCTTCTCGGTGTTCGAGCAGCACATGATTGACTCCGGCCGCGCGCTCGCGAAGAGCTTCCTCTCGCCGGCGGCCGGTGGCGTGATCGACACCTACGAGAAGGCCACCCGCGGCACGTTCCCCAAACTGAAGCCGGCGAAGCTCGCAAAGAAGCATCCCCTCTACTACCTCGGCAATCACCGCGCCTTCATCACCGAGGGCGAGACCGTGGAGTGGCCGCACTACTGCGACTGGCTCGACTACGAGCTCGAGCTGGGCTTCGTGCTCTCAAGGCCGGTGAAGGACGCGAACGCCGAGCAGGCGCTCGAGGCGATCGGCGGCTTCTTCGTGGTGAACGACTGGAGCGCGCGCGACACCCAGTGGGAGGAGTACCGCGACGGCATCTTCGGCCCCGTCATCAAGGCAAAGGGGTTCGCGAACTCGATGTCCGCCGAGGTCGTGACCGCGGACGAGATCCTGCCTCACGCGAGCGCGCTCACCGGCACGGTGCACGTGAACGGCGAGGCCAAGGGCTCCTCGAGCAGTGCAGGCATGAGCCACTCGTTCGCCGACATGGTGGCCTACGCCAGCCGCGGCGAGCAGCTGCGCCCGGGTGACATGCTCGCCACCGGCACGTTCGCCGGCTGCTGCGGCCTCGAGCGGATGGAGAAGCTCGCGCCCGGCGACCGCGTGGAGCTCGAGATCGACCGGGTCGGTCGCCTCGAGAACACGGTGGGCGTGAAGCCCGCGCACTAGATGGACCCGGGCACCACGCTCGGCAGCGTGTTCGCCGCCTTCGGACTGGCCGGTGCGGCAGGCGCCTTCGTGGTGTGGGGCCGCCGCCGGCGCGCCTAGAGCTCGCCGCAGGTCTGGCCGGCGGGGCAGCCCCCGCTGGGCGCGTCTCCCGTGTCCTCCTCGCCGCCCGTGTCCTCCTCCTTCTGCTTCGTCTTCTTGCGCGTGCGCAGCCGCTTGACGATCTTGGAGGAGTGCTTGGGCCCGCACGAGGGATTCGCGTTCGGGAAGCCCTCGGCGTAGATCGTCCAGTCGCCCGAGGGCAGGTTCGCCTTCAGACGCACCCCCACGATCTTCTCGCCCTGGATTGCGGCCACGCGCCGCTTGCCGAGCTCCTGACCCCGGTAGCTGTAGAGGCCGATCCGGACCCGCCGCAGGCGCGGGCCCTTGGTCGAGACGACCAGCGGGAGGATCGCGCCGGGGTCCTTCAGCTCGCCGCGCTCGGCAACCTTGACGTTGATCGGCAGCACGATGATGCAGCCCGCGGCCGCCTGTGCCGTGCTGTTGCCCGATGCGCTGCTGCCGCCCGTCGTGAGACACACGAGAACGACGAGGGATATTGCGATCCCACCCTCATCTGATCGAAGCTAGCATCGCGAAAACCTCCACAGGTGAGGTCGCTAACGGCGGCGCTTCGAGCGCTTCTTCTTCTTCGCCTTCGGGCCGTTCTCCACCGTGAAGCGGCGCTTCACCTGCGTGCCCTGCGCGGCGTCCTCGTTGGTGGCGATGAACTCGATCGCCGCCCTGCCGTCGCGCCGAAGCTGACCGAGGCGCAGCTTGGAGAGCTTGAACCTGAGCACCGTGGTGCCGCCGGCCGGTACGTCGTAGCGCTTGCCCCCGCCGCGGGAGGTCTCGAGCCACGACACGCCGGTGCAGCGGCCGGTGCCGGCCAGGGGCGGGCAGGTGAGCCGCAGCGCGACGTTGCCCCTTTTCGACGGCTTCGGCAGCGCCAGAGAGAGGTGCGCGGCGCGGGCGCGCTGCGGGCCGGCCGCCGCGAGCGGCGTCGGGTTCGCGGCCTCGTCGTACTCGCCGGGGTTGCGGAAGGCGGTCTGGAAGCCGTAGTCGGCGTCGTCGGAGGTGCCGGTGGCCTCCTTGAAGATCCCACTTGGGCCGTCCGTGATCGAGGACAGCACCTGGCGGTAGAGCTCGTGCTCCCAGCTCGTGCCCCCGGTGGGGACAAGGCCCGGATCCTGGCCGGTTCGCACGATCGTGATCTTCTGCGTGGGGAAGACGGCCACGATCTGCCCGAACAGCCCGGAGAAGGTGTACTGGTCCTTCGGCAGGCCGGGGAAGCGGCGGTTGTTGCGCGTGGGCCGCTCTGTGACGGTCGGGCCGACGCACTTCTCGCCAGCGTTCACCCAGATCAGCCAGCCGTAGCAGGGGTTGTTGGCACCCGGCCTGAGCGACTCGCGCATGAACTCTTCGGACAGGAGGCGCTTGCCCTTCCACACCCCGCCGCGGCGCATGAGCTCGCCGAGGCGCCCGTAGTCGTCCGGGCGCATGTTCACGCCCCAGAAGCCGTAGGTGTTGCCACCGCCGTCGCGGCTCCAGGTCCAGCGGTCCTTCGCGATGCCGAGCGGGTCGGCCACCTCCTGCTGGAAGTAGGCCTGCGCGTCCATCCCGGTTGCCCTCTGCACGAGATGCGCGGCCATCGTGACCGGGCTCTGCGCGTACTCATAGTAGGTCCCGGGCGGGTGGGCAAAGTCGAGCGTGAGCGTGTCGCGCACGCGGTCGAAGGGGGTGAAGACGTTGTAGTCGCGCGCGCCGTTCCACTTCAGGCCCGAGGTCATCTCGAGCAGATGCTCTGCCTTGATCGCGCCGTGGTTTGCGTCGGCCTGGGGCACGAGCGAGCCGACGGGATCGTCCGGGGAGATGAAGCCGTCCTCCATCGCCGCGCCGAACATCAGCCCAGTGACCGACTTCGCCATCGAGTAGCTCTCGTAGGTCTGTGTGCGGTTGCCGGGGGCGCCCCGGTCCTCGGCGACCAGGCAGCCGTCGCGATACACCCGCACCGCGAGTCCCGCCTGCGAGGTGCCGTAATCCATCGCAGCCTGGATCTTCGCCGCGTCCAAGCCGGCCTCGGCCGGTGTCGCGCGCGGGAAGTCGCCCGCGCCCGGCTCAGGGCAGGTCTTCGCAGCCGACGCCGTCGCGGGAATCAGCAGCCCGGCGGCGAGCAGCGCCAGCAGAGGAGTTCTCCAGAGGCCACGCATCCCGTACCCAGAAGGTAGCGGGGTCAGGCCGGTGCAGCCGGAGGTTCCCCGCCGGGCGGAGGCTCGCCGTCTTCCTCCGGAGGGACGGGTTCCGTCTCGGCCTTCGCGTGGTCGGGCACCTGCAGCCGGCCGGAGTACACGAGGTACTCGCGGATCGCGATCTGGATCGACGCTGCCGCCGGTATCGCCATCAGCGCGCCGGCGATGCCGAACAGGGCAGCTCCGAACAGCACGCTCGCGAGCACTATGAACGGCTCGACCGCCACCGCGCGCGACTGGATCCGCGGCTGGATGACGTTGTTCTCGAGCTGTTGGTAGACGATCGACCAGATCACCCAGACGATCGTTGCCGTCGGGAAGTCCTGGAACAGCGTGACCAGCCCGACGAGGATCGCCCCGAGCGTGGCGCCCACCAGCGGCACGAGGTCGAGTGCAAAGATCACGAGCGCGAGCGCCAGCGGATACGGCACGCCGAGGATCAGCAGGACGATGTAGGAGAGAACGCCCGCGACAGTGGCCTGGATGAGCGCACCGGCCACGTAGTTGCCGACCGCCGCGCCCACGCGTTCGAACAGGCGGTTCAGCGACTCGGCTCGATCGCGGGACTGGATGCCGATGATCGATTTTCGCCATCGCGGAGCTGCGCCCACCATGAAGATCGACAGGATCAGGATCGTGATGCCCGCGAACAGGCCCGACACGATGCCGGCGCCGAGATCGGCGAGCGTCCCGGCGGCGTCGCCCACCTTCGAGGGCAGCTCCTGCGCGAGCTCCTCGAGTTTCGCCGTGAGGTCGAACTTGTCGTCGAGTTCGCGCACGCGCTTGTTCTCGTTCGCGAAGTTCTGTACGTCCTGCGCGTACTGCGGGGCCTTCTGCGCGAGTTCCTCGCCCTGCTCCACGATCGGCGGCACGAGCGCGGCGAGCATGCCGATCGGTACGAGCACCACGCCGACGTAGACGATCGCGATCGCGAGTCCGCGCTTCATCCAGCGCGAGAGGAAGTTGATCGGTCCCGACACCGCGATCGCGATGAACCCGGCGATCACCATCCACGAGATCGGCTGGCGCAGCAGGTAGATCACGTAGATGGACAGGACCGCCGCGACCACGACGAGCACCACCCGCAGGATCGACACCGGGTGCATCGGGGGGCGCTCGTAGGGGTTGGTCCGGCGGTCCGTCGGCGTTGGTGCCGGCGGGAGATCCGGCATCAGCGACTTGTCCTCGGTCACCGCCGGCGCTCCTCCTCCGGAACCGTCCGCTCCGCCCAGGGCACCACCTCTAGCCGCGCGTCGGGGATTGGCTCGCCACTCTCGACCGAGAGCCCGTACTTGCCGGCCGCAAGCCGCTCCTCCGCCCGCCCGATCGCGTCGAGCTCGGACCGCAGCTCGGTGGAGGTGCCGGCGTCGCGCTCGTCCTCGAAGAGATCAGTGGCCGAGTCGGCGTCGTGCTGGTCGAGGTTCGAGAGCTCGTCGTCGTGCCCGGGCTTCAGCTCGACCAGCTGCTTCTCGATTCGCGCGCGCTCACGCGCGAGCAGTTCCTTGGCGCGTTGTTCGTCCATCGGCGCGACTCTACTCCCGTGAGTCGCCGCTAACGCTCGAGGCGGTGACGGATCCCCGCGATGGCGTCCTCGACGATGCCGCGATACCAGCGCCGCGCGATGAGGTCGTAGGCGCGGAAGGCGTGCTTCGGGTCCATGCCGATCTCGACGTCGGCGAAGGTCCCGCCCTGGGCCTCGGTGAGCAGCCAGTGCGAGTAATAGCCGCTCTTCGTGCAGGTCAGCCGGATCTCCCGGAGCTCCTCGCGCGCATCGATCTCGAAGACGGTGGTGTCGGTAAACGGGCCGAGCTTGCCCGTCTGGTTGAAGGTCTCGCCCTCGTCGAGGGAGGCGACGCCCGTCACCTCGATGACCTCGCCCGCCCATTCGGGATAGCGGCGCGGGTCGCCGACGAGCTCCCACACCTCGCGGACCGGCGCCTCGATCACGGCCTGTCGCCTGGCTGCGCCCACGGGAAAACTCTAACCAGGGGATGCTTGAGGTATTCAACCATCGAGGTGCATTGCTACGCTCTCGCTCACTAATCGTAAGCGCCAGATGGAGATGCGAATGACCCGCCTTCTGCTCATATCCCTAGAGGACTCCGTCGTGTTCCCGACGATGGACGTCACGCTCACGGTGGACACCGCCGGTGCTCCTACGTGCGCTCCCATTCGGATGAGCTCGGCATCGACGGCGGTGCGTTCGAGGACCTCGAGTGGCACGTGCACGTGCCGGCAGGCGCGATCCCCAAGGACGGTCCCTCGGCCGGGGTCACGATGACCACCGCGCTCGCGTCGCTCCTCTCGGGGCGCCCGGTGCGGCACACGGTCGGGATGACCGGCGAGGTCACGCTCCAGGGCCGGGTGCTGCCGATCGGCGGGCTCAAGCAGAAGGTGCTCGCGGCCCACGCGGCCGGGCTCACCGACGTGATCCTGCCGGAGCGAAACCGCGGCGACCTCGACGACGTGCCCGAGCACGTGCGCGAGGAGATGGGCTTCCACCCGGTCATGCGATCGGCGAGGTGCTTGAGCTCGCGCTCGAGCCGGCGCCGACCCCGGCGATTCCCGCCTAGGCCGGCACCGCCGCCGGCTCCAGGTTCAGCGGCACCAGCGCGAACGCCACTGCGCCATCGCGGACCTGGACCGCGGTCCCGGGCCTGAACGCCGGCACGCTGCGCGGGTCGGGAGCCGGGCGCGGGGTGAGGCCAAAGAGGCGATGGCCCACGCGCGATGCGTGCAGGCGCACCGCCCGCGCGGCGTCGCGCTCTGAGACGCGCCAGCCGGCGGCCTCGAGGCGCGCGCCGTGCCAGAGCTCGTAGCGCCAGCGCCGCAGCGGGAAACGCCCGGGCTTGCGCTCGTGCAGGGCGTACTGGAAGGAGAGGCCTTCGATGGCGGGCATCCTCGACGAGGCTACTGCCCGTCCGAGGGCGAGAACGGCGGGGTGCCCGTAGCCTCTCGCCGGTGACCGGATCCAGCTGGCTTCCATTCTCGGCACAGGAGGGGTTCTCGGCGGGCGAGCCGTACGCGCTGGGGCTCGTCTTCGCCGGTCTCGCCCTGTTCGCGGCGGTGGGTGCGCTCGCCCACCAGGCGAAGTGGACCTTTACCGCGGCGGGCGTCTACCTGGTGATGGGCGCCGGCCTCTCGATCGCGCTGAACGTGCTCGGCGTGAGCCTGCTCGATCCTTTCGAGGACACCCAGGTGATCGAGCGGATCACCGAGATAGCGGTGATCATCGCCCTGTTCTCGGCGGGGCTCAAGCTCGACCGCGCGCTCACCTGGCGGGCATGGCGGGCGCCCGTGGTGCTGCTCGCAGTCGTGATGCCACTCACGATCGCCGCGGTGGCCGCGCTCGGCATGGGTCTTATGGGGCTGTCGCTGGGGGCGGCCATCGTGCTGGGAGCCGCGCTGGCACCCACCGACCCCGTTCTCGCGGCCGACGTCCAGGTGGGCCCACCGGGAGAGGAGAAGGACGAGCCGGAGCCGAGGTTCGCATTGACCGCGGAAGCGGGCTTGAACGACGGGCTCGCCTTCCCGTTCGTGTTCCTCGGCATCTTCGTCGCGGGCGAGGGGGGGTTGGCGTGGCTGTCCGAGTGGCTGCTGGCCGACGTCGTGTACGGAATTGCCGTCGGCGTCGCGGTCGGCGCCCTCGCCGGTCGCGGGATCGCCGCGCTGGTCTCCTGGCTGCACGGCCGCGAGCTGCTGGCCCCGGCACTCGACGGCTGGCTTGCGATGGCCACCGTCCTCGTGGTCTACGGGGTGACGGAGGCGATCGGCGCCTACGGCTTCCTCGCCGCCTTCGCCGGTGGGCTTGCCTTCCGTCGCTTCGAGCGCGCCCACGACCTGCACTCCCGCGTGCACGACGGCGCGAGCACGGTGGAGCAGTTCGCGGAGCTGGCGGTCGTCCTCCTGCTCGGCAGCACGGTGACCTTCGTCGGCCTCGGCACGGCCGGGTTCGGCGGCTGGGCCATCGCACTCGTCCTGCTCCTCGCGTTGCGGCCCCTCGTGACCGTACTCGCCCTCGCGCCCACCGGGCTGCCCCTGGCCGAGCGCGGCTTCATCGGCTGGTTCGGCATCAGGGGGATCGGCTCGTTCTACTACGTCGCCGTCGCGCTCGGCACAGGCGTTCTCGCCACCCACGAGGCGGAGCTCGTGTACTGGACCGTGATCGTGTGCACGGGCGTCTCGATACTTCTGCACGGCGCCACCTCCACGCCGCTGGCGCGCCGGCTCGGTCTCTGAGATGGCGTCGATGACGCTTCCCATCGCCGCGTCTGCCGTCAACGAGATCCTCGTCCTCGGGGCGGTGGTCATCGGCGTCGTCGCCGTGGGGGGCTCGCGGGTTCTCGGGGCGCGCCCGCAGCTGCTCGAGGCGCCGGCATTCGCGCGCACGCCGCTGCTCCCTGCCGTGCTGCTCTGCATCGGCCTCGCAGCGCTCGCGGGAGAGATCGGGCTGGCGGCGATCATCGGCGCCTTCCTCGCCGGGATGCTCGTGGCCGTGCTCACCACCCTGGTCGCGCCGCCCGCACTGCGTCGGCTCACCGCTGCGGACGGGACGGCGGAACACAGCTGAGCGCCACCCTGTAGTACTCCAGCGATGGCGTTCGCCGTAATCGTGTTCCTGGTCGCGCTCGCCGTGATCGCCTCGGAGCGGGTCCACCGCACGAAGACGGCGTTGATCGGTGCGGCGCTGGTGGTCGTGGCAGGAGCCATCGACCAGGAGCACGCGATCGAGGCGGTCGACTTCGAGACCCTCGGCCTGCTCGCGGGGATGATGCTCGTGGTCCGCCTGACCGAGCCCACCGGCGTCTACACCTACGTCGCGATCCGTGCGGGCCAGATAGCGCGGGGGCGTCCGTTCCCGCTCGTAATCGCCCTCTGCGGGACCACCGCCGTGCTCTCCGCCTTCCTCGACAACCTCACCACCGTCCTGCTGATGGTGCCGATCACGTTCCTGCTTGCGGACACGCTCGACATCCCAGCGATCCCGCTCGTGATCATGGAGATCATCGCGTCGAACATCGGTGGCACGGCCACACTGATCGGCGATCCGCCGAACATCCTGATCGCGGGGGCGACGGGCCTATCGTTCGGCCAGTTCGTCACGAACCTCGCGCCGATCGCGTTCGTGACCCTGATCGTGGTGGTCGGGCTCCTCTTCCTCTTATACCGCTCGAAACTCCAGATCGACCCTGCCGCCAGGACGAAGATCCTCGACCTCGACGCGCGGCGCTCGATCGAGGATGCGCGCGAACTCAAGCGGACGCTGCCGGTGCTGATCGCCACGGTGCTCGCCTTCTTCGTCCACACGCTGCTCGGGATCGAGCCCGCGACGGTCGCGCTCACCGGGGCGTCGGTGATGCTCCTCGTCTCGAGCGAGAACGTGGAGAAGGCCCTCGAGGGGATCGAGTGGTCGACGCTCTTCTTCTTCCTCGGGCTGTTCGTGATGGTGGGTGCACTTGAGGAGACGGGCGCCATCGACGAGGTGGCCCAGGGCATCGCGGACCTGACCGCCGGCAACCGCAGCGCGGAGCTTCTCGGCATCGCGTGGGTGTCAGCCGGCGGGTCGGCGCTGGTGGACAACATCCCGTTCACGGCAGCGATGATCCCGGTCGTCGAGCAGCTCCAGCCCGAGGGCGGGGGCGGGGGCGGGGGCGACAATGCCTACTGGTGGTCGCTCGCGCTCGGCGCGTGTTACGGCGGCAACGCGACGATCATCGCCGCGGCGGCCAACGTTGCCGCGGCCGGCATGGCCGAGCGCGCAGGCCAGCCGATCGGGTTCGTGCAGTTCCTCCGGATCGGGATTCCGGTAACACTGATCTCGATGGTCATGGCGACCGCCTACATCGCATTGCGGTACCTCTAGGACATGAGCCCCGACTCGATACTCCGCGCGACGGTCCGCAAGGCGCCACTGGCGCGCGCGGACGAGTCGGTGGGAGACACGGTCGACCGCCTTGTCGAGTCCGAGCTCCCGGCCTTACCCGTCGTCGACGGCGACGGGCGTCTCGTGGGCATCTTCGGCGAGCGGGAGTTCATCGGTGCGCTCTTCCCGGGCTACCTGAGCGAGCTCCACTCGGCGGCTTTCGTGCCGGGATCGATCGACGAGGTGATCGAGCAGCGCCTGGAATGCCGCGCGAAGCCGGTGGCGGAGTACGTGAACTCCGAGCACGTCGACGCCGGCGAGGACTTCTCCGATACCCAGCTCGCCGAGACCTTTCTCCACCACCGGGTCCTGATCGTGCCGATAGTCGATCGCGACCGGCAGCCGACGGGCATCGTCACGCGGTCGGACTTCTTCCGCTCGCTGGCCCAGCGGCTCAAGGCTCGCGACTAGCGCGGAACGCGTGTGATGCGGCAGGAGCCCGCGCCCTGGCGGCGGCACAGCTCGAGCTCCGCGAGGCGGCCCTGGGGCGAGAAGCCGCCCTCCTCGGAGACCTTCTTCTCGGGATTGCGGTGGCGCGCCGGCTCCCACTGCCACCGGTAGATGCCCTGGAACCAGCCCTCCTTGTTCGCGACGTTGCCCCAGACGTCGAACGCCGCCTGGTAGGGCCTAACCTGGGCCTCCTCGTCGCGCTTGCCCCCGGCGCGAGCCTGCTCGCCGTCGGAGCGGCTCGGGCGCGCCGCGGTGCCCCCGCGCGCGAGGTAGCCAACGCCCGTCATCACCACCGGCTAGCCGTACTCCTTGTTCAGCGAGCGCAGGAGATCGACAGGGGACAGGTCGAAACCGCCCACGTCGTTCGACCATCCGTCGGCAAGCGTGCCGCGCGAGGGGTTGTCGTGGGCGCCGCTGCGGGTGGGCTTCACGAGCGGGAAGTAGCCCTCGATGCCGATCTCGTCGAGCACGTCCCAGAAGAACAGCGGCGCGGCCGGGTCGGCGGCGTCGGGGCCGATCGTGTTCCAGTTGGCGGCGTAGCTGAGCTTGACGGCGAAGCCACCCTTGCCGTCGCCGGCGTCGCGCGCGAGCCTCGCGTACTGGGAGAGCATGTTCTTGTAGGAGTCGAACCACGCGCGCACCGCGCCGGGGTTCTTCAGGTCGATCGAGGAGCGCGGCCGCGCGGACTCATCACCCACGCCGACCTCGACGAGCGGCTTCAGGCCGACCTTCATCCCGAGCCCCTGCGCGCGCTCGATCGCCTTGCGAACGGAAGCCATCGACGGCGTCTTGCAGGCCGAGTAGTTCGACCCGTCCGCGCGCTTGCACTTCTTCGTCGTCCCGTAGGAGGGCTTCAGCTCGGTCGAGGAGAGGGAGTCCTGGTACCAGGGCACCGCCATCAGCACGGAGTCGGTCCCGTTCGCCTTCAGGCGCGACATCCACATCGGGAAGCGCTTGTCGTCGAGGTCCTTCCACCAGAACGCCCCGACGTTCGCCCCCTTCTGCCACGAGTCGGGCAGCTCGGCGGCGTTCGCGGAGCTCGCCCCGATGAGGCAGGTCGGGCAGGTGAGGATCGCGACGCGCTTCATGGCTCGAGCTTAGGTATGAGACCTTTGGGACATAATGAAGATGCGCCCCTTTCGCGAAGGCGCCCTGAGGGGACGTGCTGCCACATTCGCCGTCGTCGCCGGGTGCGGCGTGCTGCCGGCCGACAACCCGTGGAACCAGCGCGTGGATCAGCTCCCGGCCGCTGCGAGCTCCGACCGCGTGGTTTCCGCCATCGGCTCCGCTGACCGCTCCCACGCCGACTTCGGCTCGGGCAAGTTCGAGGGCCGCCCGATCGGCATCCCGTACACCACGGTGAAGAAGGGCACGCGCAAGAAGCGCGGCCGCTTCGAGTTCGCCGGCGAGTCGGACAAGGGTCCCTACCCGATCCCGCGCAGGCTCCCGATCGAAGGAGGCAGCTCCTCCGACGGTGACCGCCACGCGATCGTCGTCGAGCGCGGCACCTGCAGGCTGTATGAGCTCTACCGCTACTTCCCCGGCCGCAGCCGCTTCCGGGCTGGGTCGGGCGCGATCTTCGAACTGCGCTCGAACAGGCTGCGCCCCGAGGGCTTCACCTCCGCGGATGCCGCCGGGCTGCCGATCCTCCCGGGCCTCGCACGCTTCGACGAGGTGAAGAAGGGCGCCATCGACCACGCGCTGCGCATCACCGTCGAGCGCACGCGCAACTCGTTCGTCTACCCCGCGCGCCATTTCGCCTCCGACCTCTCCGACGGCGACCTGCCGCCGATGGGCATACGCTTCCGCCTCAAGGCGTCGGTCAACGCCTCCTCGTTCCCGCCCCAGGCGCGGGTGGTGGTGGAGGCACTGAAGCGCTACGGGGCCTTCATCGCCGACAACGGCTCGAACTGGTACGTCTCCGGCGCGCCGAACCGCGGCTGGAACAACGACCAGCTGCGCTCGATCCGTGGCATCAGGGGCAGCGACTGGGAGGTCGTGGACACGTCCAGCCTGGCGCGGCCGGGGCTTTAGCCTCCCTTGGGGCGGCCGATGTATTCATATGGGGATGCCCCGCCATGGCTTGACCCTGCTCGCATGCGCGGCTTTCGCGGCGCTGCCGGGCGCCGCGGCCGCGGCCGAGCCCGAAGCCGCCCCCGGTGAGCTGATCGTGCGCTATCAGCCTGGTGTTGACGCCGGCGAGCGCGCCGAGGTGCGCGCGGAGGCCGACACCACGGTGGCCGAGACCATGGCGCTGCCCCGCGCCCAGGTGCTCGAGGCCGACGATCCCGCCGCGGCGATCGCCGAGCTCGAGGCGGATCCGCGCGTGGACTACGCCGAGCCCAACTTCATCGTGCGCTCGAGCGCCGCTCCGAGCGATACTGCCTTCGGCAGCCTCTGGGCGCTCGACAACCTCGGTCAGTCAGGCGGCAGCGCTGACGCCGACATCGACTGGCTCGAGG
>JACCYP010000136.1 GCA_013696425.1 Thermoleophilaceae bacterium | reverse complement strand
GCGCAGGGCGATGAGGGTGAGGGTGGCCCCGGAGGCCACCAGGCCACCGATCCCGATCAGTCGCTGGGGTCCGCGATATTCCTCCGCGCGGTCGATCTGGGAGGGGCTGAAATATGATTCAGCCTCCACTGCGGCGGGCTGGATCATGCCGCTTCGGGGACGGAGCACCAAGGTCGCAGCCCCGGCGCAGACGGCCACGGCCACTACCGCAAGCGGGACCCCTACGCGATGACGCTCCATTCACCGGACACGGTACAAAGCGCAACCCGGAGGATCGCTCTGCTTTCTGACGTGCATGGGAATCTGCCGGCCTTCGAGGCTGTGCTCCGCGACGTGGAGACCGAGAATGTGGACGAGGTGTGGTGCCTCGGCGACCTCGTGGGCTACGGCGCCAAACCCGACGAATGCGTGTCGGTCGCGGCCGAGCGCTGCGATGTGTGCCTGATCGGCAACCATGACCTCGCCGTGATCGGAAAGCTCTCCCTCGACCAGTTCTCCAAGAACGCCCGCACCGCCGCCGAATGGACCCGCGAACGGATCGGCGAAGAGGCGCGCGCCTTCCTCGGCGGGCTCGACCACCACGACGAGCAGCATGAGCTCGGCCTCTACCACGCGAGCCCGCGCGACCCCGTCTGGGAGTACGTCCTGTCCGAGATCGCCGCCGACGGCTGCATGGATGCGATGGGCCCGCGCGTGGGCGCGGTCGGCCACTCGCACGTCGCGCTCTACTTCACCCGCACCGGCGAGGACGCCGACTCCGAGGGCTTCCCGGCCCCCGCGGGCACCCGCGCCGACCTCTCCGAGGGCGACTGGCTGGTGAACCCCGGCGGCGTGGGCCAGCCGCGCGACGGCGACCCACGCGCTGCCTGGATGCTGCTCGAGCTGCCCGCGTGGGAGGCCACCTGGAAGCGCGTTTCCTACCCCGTGGACGAGGCCGCGGCGGCAATCCGCGAGGCCGGGCTCCCCCCGACGCTCGCGGAACGGCTGTACTACGGGCAATGAAGCGCGCACTCCTCATCCTCCTCCTGCTCCCCGCCCTCGCCGGCTGCGGCGGTGGCGGCGACGACGAGAAGACGGTCCCGATCCCGACCGACCGCGCCGACGCGCTCACCAAGCAGCTGGCCCAGGTCGAGGCGAAGGTGGACGATGGCCAGTGCGGGTCAGCGACGTTCCAGGTGAGCGGCGACAACCAACTGGCCGACAAGGTTGAGGCCCTCCCCGACGACATCACCTCCAAGCAGCGCCTGAGCGAGGGCGTGGCACGGCTCGGCGAGCTCGTCGAAGGCGAGTGCGAGGAGGAGGACACCGAGACCACGGAGACCGAGACGATCCCCACGGAAACGAACACGGTGCCCACGCAGACCCAGCCGACCGAGACCCAGCCGACGGAGACGCAGCCGACCGAGACCCAGCCCCGGACCGATCCGGGTGACCTGACCACGCCCGACAACGGCGGCACGCCTCCAGGGAACGGTCCCGGCGGCGAGGGTCCGCCGGGTCAGGAGGGCCAGGAGTGAGCGCGCCCCAGGAGGTCTCCGGGCGCTATGAGCTCTCGCGCAGGCTCGGCGCCGGCGGCATGTCGACCGTGTTCCTCGCGATGGACACCGTGCTCGAGCGGCAGGTGGCCGTGAAGCTGCTGGCCGAGCATCTGGCCGAGGATGAGACCTTCGTAGCGCGGTTCCGCAACGAGGCGCTCGCCGCCGCGCGGCTCCAGCACCCGAACGTGGTGCAGGTGTTCGACTCCGGCCTCGACCAGCCGAGTGACCGCCACTACATCGTGATGGAGTTCGTCGAGGGCCCGAGCTGCGCCGACCTGATGCGCGAGCACAAGCAGCTCGAGATCGAGGAGGCCGTGGCCTACGCGCGCGACGCCTGCCAGGGCCTCGACTACGCCCACCGCGCCGGTGTGATCCACCGCGACGTGAAGCCGGGCAACCTGCTGGTGGCATCGGAGTCCGGCGTCGTGAAGCTGGCCGACTTCGGAATCGCGAAGGCCGCGGAGCAGACCCGCATCACGCAGGTCGGGTCCGTGCTCGGCACCGCCGCCTACCTCTCGCCCGAGCAGGCCCGCGGCGAGGAGGCCGGCCCTGCATCGGACATCTACTCCCTCGGCGTGTGCGCCTACCAGTTCCTCGCGGGGCGCCTCCCGCATGAGTACTCCTCGCTCACCGAGCTGGCCCTGAAGCAACAGCGCGAGCCGATCGAGCCGATCGCCGTGCACCGACCCGACGTACCGCCCGAGCTCGACAAGGCGGTGCGCCTCTGCCTCGAGCCTGACGTTTCCGCACGCTACGCCGACGCACTCGAGCTGGCCGAGGCTCTGGCCGCCGGCCTGCACGGCCAGGACACGGAGGTCACACGTGCACTCGAGCGCTCCACCCAGCTGATGGCCGCAGACGACGCCACCAGCGTGCTGCCCGCCGACGCGACCGCCTCCACCCGCGCGCTGCGCCGCGACAGCACCCGCGTGGTGCCGGTGCCGGACCGCGCGCCGGATCGCGCCCGCTCACGCGGCGCGCAGGACTCCGCGACGGCAAGCGATGCCGACAAGCGCAAGCGCCGCAAGCGCCTCGGCAACCTGCTGATCGTCCTGCTGATCCTCGGCGCCGGTGTGGCCGCTGCGCTCGCGGTACTGAGCGCCGACGGCGGCGGCGGGGGCGGGGGCGGCGCCGAACCGATCGACGAGCCGGACGTGCCGGCCCAGGTTCAGGCCCTCGAGGACCTGATCCGCGAGAACACGGAGTAGCGCGACGCGGGGTATCGCGCGCGTCAGTCGGAGACGACGTGCAGCTCGTGCGCCGACTCGAGCGGGCTGCGCCCGCGCCAGGAGTTGACCGCCGCGTCGAGGTCCGCCGCGCGGTAGCGGCGCTGGCCCCCGGGCGTGCGGTAGACGGGCACCAGGCCCTTGTCGGACCAGTTGCGCAGCGAGCCGACGCTCACGCCGAGGTACTCGGCGGCCTGCGAGACACGTTGAAGAGGTTCTTGTGAAGCGGCGTGGGTTGCATTGGTGAAGGAGCCTGTATAAGTGCTTCGGCAGAGTGCTTGAGCGCCTATCGTCAATCTGGACAGATGTCGTAGGGTGAATCCCCGGCGAGGATTGCCTCGCCACGGGCCTCCAGATTCCCGCTCCCGACCCCCGCGCGCAGCGTTTCCATCAGCGCGTGCATGAACGTGAGGTTGTGAAGCACGAGCAGCCGGACGGCGGTCAGCTCGCCCGCCCGGGCCAGGTAGTGGATGTAGGCGCGGGTGTGATCGGTGCAGGCGGGGCACGGGCAATCCGCGGCGATCGGCTCGGCTGAATCCTGCTCCGATGGCTTCTTCAGATCGAGCCGCCAGCGGGCGCCGGGGTCGGGAACGAGCGCCGTGCCGTGGCGGGCGAGCCGCGTGGGGGTCGCGCAGTCGAAGGTGTCTATTCCCTGCGCGACCGCGGCAACGATGTCGTCCACATCGCCGATGCCGAGCAGGTGGCGCGGCAGCGTCTCGGGCAGCTCGCGCAGCGTCCACCCCACCACCTCGCGGATCTGATCCTTGTCCTGGCCCAGTGACCCGCCGACGGCGATCCCGTCGATGCTCGACCCCGCCACCCGTTGCGCGGAGGCGCTGCGCAGGTCCTCCCACGTGCCGCCCTGGACGATGCCGTAGAAGAGCCCGCCCGCGGCGTTCTCCTCACGCCAGCGCAGGCAGCGCTCGAGCCAGCGGTGGGTGCGCTCGGTGGCGCCCGCCGTGTAGTCGCGGCCGGCGTGGAACGGCGTGCACTCGTCGAATGCGAGCACCACATCGGAGCCGAGCGCCTGCTGGATCCCCATGCTCGTCTCGGGCCCCATGAACTTCTCCTCGCCGCCGAGGTAGGAGCGGAAGCGCACTCCCTCCTCCGCTATCTCGAGCACGCTGCCGTGGCCCTGCCCGCGGGAGCCGCCCGAGGCCTTGATCTCCTCGGCCACTCCCCCGTGCCCCATCGAGAACACCTGGAAGCCACCGGAGTCGGTGATGATCGGCCGCTCCCAGCCCATGAACTCGTGCAGGCCGCCGAGCTTCGCGATCCGCTCGTGTCCGGGACGGATGAAGAGGTGGAAGGTGTTGCCGAGCACCATCTCGAAGCCGAGCGCCGCGACCTCGCTCGACTGCAGCCCGCGCACGGTGGCGTGCGAGGCGAGCGGCACAAAGGCAGGCGTGCGCACGTCGCCGTGCGCGGTGTGCAGCACTCCGGCGCGTGCGGCGCCGTCGCGCGCACCGATCTCGAAGGAGTTCACGCCGAGCTCGCGGCCAGGGTCCAAGCCGAGGGCTGTGAGGACCCCCAGGGTCTCAAGTGATCAGGCTGGTGCCCGTCATCGCCTGCGGCTGCTCGGCGCAGACCAGGGCGAGGACGGTCGGGGCCACGTCCGCGAGGATGCCGCCGTCGCGCAGGCCGGGCACCTCGGCGGTCACGATCAGCGGCACCGGGTTCAGCGAGTGCGCCGTGTTCGGCGAGCCGTCGGGCTCGAGCATGTGGTCGGCGTTGCCGTGGTCGGCGGTCACGATGCAGGCCCCGCCCTTCCCGTGCACCACCTCGACGATCCGTGCGAGCTGCGCGTCGGCCGTCTCGACGGCCGTCACGGCGGCGGGGATCACGCCCGTGTGCCCCACCATGTCGGGGTTCGCGAAGTTGATGATCCCGAAGCCGTAGTCACCGGCGTGCCAGCGCTCCACGAACCGGTCGGTGGCGGCCTCGGCGCTCATCTCGGGCTTGTGGTCGTAGGTCGGCACATCGCGGGGAGAGGGCACGAGGCAGAACTCCTCGCCCGAATGCTCGCCCTCGTCGCCCCCGTTGAAGAAGTAGGTCACGTGCGGGTACTTCTCGGTCTCCGCCACGTGAAGCTGGGCAACACCGCGCTCGGCAAGCGTGCCCGCGAGGGTCGTGTCGGGCCGGTGGGGCGGGAACGCGACGGGGTAGCCCCACTCCTCCTGGTAGCTCGTGAGCGTGGTGATGTCGGCATCCCCCAGCGCGAGTGTGAGTTGGCGGGCACGGTCGGGTCGGAAGTTGAAGAACACGATCGGCTCGCCGGGGCGGATGCGCGCCTCCTCGCCCACGAGCGTCGGCTGCACGAACTCGTCGGTCTCCTCGCGCTCGTAGGCCCGCTTCATGGCCTCCTCGCCGCTCGCCGCGGTGAAACCGGCCTCGCCGTCCACCAGCGCCCGGCGCGCGGCTTCGGTGCGCTCCTCGCGCTTGTCGCGGTCCATCGCGTAGTAGCGGCCGGTGACGGTGCCCACGCGGCCGTTCCCCGCCTCGCGCAGCCAGCCCTCGACAGTTGCCAGGTAGCCGGCACCGGCGGTGGGGAGCGTGTCGCGGCCGTCGGTGAAGGCGTGCACGATCACCTCGCCCACCCCGAGCGCGGCGACAAGGTCGATGAGGCCCTTCAGGTGATCCATGCTCGCGTGTACGCCGCCGTCGGACACGAGCCCCATCAGGTGCAGGCGGCCGTCGCCCGCCCGCGCAAACGCCGCCGTCAGCGCGTCGTTGTCCGCGAGCTCGCCGTTTCGCACCGCCTCGTCGATCCGGGCCAGGTCCTGGGGCACGATCGCTCCCGCGCCCAGGTTCAGGTGGCCGACCTCGGAGTTGCCCATCTGGCCCTCCGGCAGCCCAACCGCCGGTCCGCAGGCCGTGAGCTGAGTGTGCGCGTAGGTGTCCCAGAGCTCGTCGAACACCGGCGTGTGCGCCAGCTCGACCGCATTCCCCGGGCCGGGCTCCGCGAGGCCCCAACCGTCGAGGATCACCAGGCACACCGAGTTCGCCGGCGGCGCGCCGGGACCAGGCGCGAGGGTCATCCGCCCTTCGCCGCCTCCACGATCGCCAGGAACGACTCGGCCTCGAGGCTCGCACCGCCGACCAGCGCGCCGTCGATGTCCTCCTGCGCCATCAGCCCGGCCGCGTTGGCGGGTTTCACGCTGCCGCCGTAGAGGATGCGCACGGCGGCGGCGGCCTCCTTCGACTTGTCGCCCACGAGCGCGCGCACGAACGCGCAGGCCTCCTGGGCCTGCTCGGCCGTCGCCGTCTTGCCCGTGCCGATCGCCCAGATCGGCTCGTAGGCGATCACGACCTCGGCAAGGTGCTGGGGGGCGAGGCCGTTCAGGTCCTCCTGGACCTGCTGGCGCAGCTTGCGCTGGGTCTCCCCCGCCTCGTTCTCCTCCTCGGTCTCGCCGACGCAGAGGATCGGCCGCAGGCCGGCCTCGAGCGCGGCCGGGACCTTCTCCTGGAGCGCCCTGTCGGTCTCGCCGAAGAACTGCCGGCGCTCGGAGTGGCCGAGCACCACGCCCTGTACACCGAGCTCGGTGAGCATCGGTGCGGACACCTCGCCGGTGAACGCGCCGCCCTGCGCCTGGTGCATGTTCTGGGCGAGCACGGCCAGGTCGGTGCCCTGCGCGGCCTCGAGCGCGGTGGCGAGCGCGGTGAACGGCGCGCACACCGCCGTCTCGACCTCGGCCGGTGCGGGCACCCTCGGGGCGATCGCGGCGACCAGGTCGCGTGCCTCCGCCTGGGAGCCCCACATCTTCCAGTTGCCGGCCACGTAGGGCGTGCGCTCAGGCATCGTCGAGCGCCTCCACCCCGGGTAGCGCCTTGCCTTCAAGCAGCTCAAGTGATGCGCCGCCGCCGGTGGACAGGTGGGTGACCTCCTCGGCCAGGCCGAACTGCGCGATGGCCGCCGCGGAGTCGCCGCCGCCGACCACGGTGGTGCCGGGTGCCGCGGCCACGGCCTCGGCCACGGCGCGGGTGCCGGCGGCGAATGGATCCAGCTCGAATGCTCCCATCGGCCCATTCCACAACACCGTGCCCGCCTTCGCTATCTCCTCGCCGTAGGCCCCGGCCGTTTCAGGCCCCACGTCGAGGCCCATCCAGCCGTCGGGCACCTCGACTCCGTCGGAATCCTGGGTCTCGGTGGCGGCGTCGAACTCACGCCCGAGCACGAGGTCGCGCGGCAGCTCGAGGCGGCAGTCGGAGGTCTCCGCGCGCTTCAGGGCTTCGCGGGCGAGCTCGACACCCTCCTCCTCCACCAGCGAGTTGCCGATGGGGATTCCCTGCGCGCGGAAGAACGCGAAGCACATCGCGCCGCCGATCAGGATCGAGTCGGCGGTGTCGAGGAAGCGGTCGATCAGCCCGATCTTGTCGCTCACCTTGGCGCCGCCGAGAATCACGACGAGCGGGCGCTCGGGCGATTCGATGATCCCGCCGAGCGTGGCCACCTCGCGCTCGAGCAGCATGCCCGCGGCGCTCGGAAGACGCTCGGCCACGCCGGCGTTGCTCGCGTGTGCGCGGTGCGCGGTGCCGAAGGCGTCGTTGACAAAGGCGTCCGCGAGGTCGGCCAGCTCCGCGGCGAGCGCCGGGTCGTTCTTCGTCTCGCCGGACTCCCAGCGGGTGTTCTCGAGCACCAGCACGTCGCCCGGCCCGAGCCGCTCAACCCCGCGGCGCACCTCGGGGCCGATCACGTCGGGAGCCTGGAGAGCGCGTATGCCGAGCAGCTCGGACAGGCACTCGGTGGCCGGCGCGAGCGAGGTCTTCGGATCGCGCCCCTTCGGGCGGCCGAGGTGCGAGGCGAGGATCAGCCTCGCCCCGCGCTCGCGCAGCGCCTCGATCGTCGGCAGCGCCGCGCGGATGCGAGCATCGTCGGTCACCGCGCCGTCCTCGAGCGGCACGTTGAAGTCGACTCGGACCAGCACGCGCGCGCCCGGCTCGAGCTCGAGATCGGCGACCCGCTTCTTTGTGAATGCGTGGCTCACGGCGTCGTGCCGTCGAGGTCAGAGGACCTTCTGGGTCAGGTCGACCACGCGGTTCGAGTAGCCCCACTCGTTGTCGTACCAGGCCACCACCTTCACGGTCCGGCCCTCCTGGACCATCGTCAGCCCCGAGTCGAACACCGACGAGTACGGCGAGGTGACGATGTCGGTTGAGACCAGCGGATCCTCGGAGTACTGGAGGATGCCCTCGAAGTCGCCCTTATCGGCCTGCTCGGCGAAGGCGCCGTTCAACTCCTCCACCGAGGTGTCGCGACCGGCGGTGAACACGAGGTCGACCACCGAGCCGGTGGCCACGGGTGCGCGCACGGCCATGCCGTTCAGCCTGCCCTTGAGCTCCGGGATCACGAGGCCGATGGCCTTGGCGGCGCCGGTCGAGGTCGGGATCAGGTTGATCGCCGCGGCGCGGGCGCGGCGGAGGTCCTTGTGCGGTAGGTCCTGGAGGTTCTGATCCGCCGTGTAGGCGTGGATCGTCGTCATCAGGCCGCTCTCGATACCCACCAGATCGTTCAACACCTTGGCCACGGGCGCCAGGCAGTTGGTGGTGCACGAGGCGTTCGAAATGATCGCGTGGTTCTCCGGGTCGTAGGCGTCGAAGTTCACGCCCAGCGCGAGCGTCACGTCGGGATCGGTCGCGGGCGCGGAGATGATCACCTTCTTCGCGCCGGCCTCGAGATGCTTCGAGGCGTTATCGCGGTCGGTGAACAGGCCGGTGGACTCGATCACCACGTCGGCGCCGGCGTCGCCCCAGGGCAGGGCCGCGGGATCGCGCTCGGCGAAGACCTTCAGCTCCTTGCCGTCGACCACGACTCCCGAGTCGGTGGCCTCGACGGTTCCGGGGAACGGGCCGAGGATGGAATCGAACTTGAGGAGATGGGCGAGCGTCTTCGCGTCGGTGAGGTCGTTGACTCCGACCCAATCGATGTCGGCGCCGGCTGCGTGAGCCGCGCGGAAGACGTTTCGGCCGATCCGGCCGAAGCCGTTGATCCCGGCCTTTACTGGCATGAGGAGACGGTCCTTTCGTCGCTTTGAGGGCGGTTGACTGGCGGGTCAACCGGGCCAATGACGTTATCTCAGATGGACCGGGACCCGATCTTCAGGTCTGGCGCGGCTGCTTGTCGATGTCGCGGTGGATCACGTCGACCACGAGTTCCTCGCGGGCGCCGTACACGCCCGCGAGCTTCTCCGCGATCACCACGGAGCGGTGACGCCCGCCCGTGCAGCCGATGCCGACCGTGAGGTGGGCCTTGCCCTCCTGGTGGTAGGCGGGCAGCAGATAGTCGAGCAGCGGCAGCAGCCTGTCGTAGAACTCCTCGATCCCGCCCGAGCCCTCGACAAACTCGATCACCTGGCGATTCAGACCCGTGAGCGGGCGGAGCTTCTCCTCGTAGTGGGGATTGGGCAGGAAGCGCACGTCGAAGGCGAGGTCAGCGTCGCGCGGCGCGCCGTGCTTGAAGCCGTAGGTGATGAAGGTCACCGCGAGCTTGCCGACGGTGTCGCGCGGGAGCATCTTGTCGGCCACGATCCGGCGCAGGCGAGCGGCCGAGAGCTCGCTGGTGTCGATGCAGAGGTCGCATCGCTCCTTCAGCGGCGCGAGCAGCTCGCGCTCGCGGGCGATGCCGGCCGTGACCTGGCCGGTCTGTGCCAGCGGGTGACGCCGGCGGGTCTCCTTGAAGCGGTTGATAAGCACGTCCTCGGAGGCCTGGAGGAAAAGCAGGCGGCCGGGGTCCCCTCGCTCCTGGAGCTCGTCGAGCACCAGCAGCAGGCGCTCGAAGTACTCGCCTCCGCGCACGTCGCACACGACGGCGGCGCGCTCGACCTTGCTGCCCTCGTGGGCGAAGAGGTCGGCCAGGCCACCGATCATCTCCGGCGGGAGGTTGTCGACGCAGAAGTAGCCGGCGTCCTCGAAGCACGCCATCGCCTGCGACTTACCCGCTCCGGAGAAGCCGGTGATAACGACGAAGTCCTGGATCGTTCGCCTTGGGGGATCCGCGATGGAGTCGTTTGTAGCGGGAGGGTCGGTCAGTCCCGTGTCGCGCTCGCCCCCGTCTGGTGCAGCAGGTGGTGGATCTGGCGGGCCACCTTCCCCGGCAGCCCCGGCACCGCCTCGAGCTCCTCGCGGGTCGCCTTAATGAACCGCTCGGGCGAGCCGAAGTGGTTCAGCAACAGCTTCTTGCGCGCCGGGCCGACGCCCGGGAGCTCGTCGAGGATCGAGCGGGTGAGGGCCTTGTCGCGGCGGTTGCGGTGGAAGTCGATCGCGAACCGGTGCGCCTCGTCGCGAACGCGCTGGATGAGCTGGAGCGCGGGGTCGTCCTTGCCGAGCACCATCGGGTGCGAGCGGCCGGGGATGAAGATCTCCTCGAGGCGCTTGGCCAGCGCGATCACCACCACGCCCAGGTCGCGGAAGTGCTCGAGCTCGGCCACGCCGCTGGAGAGTTGGCCCTTGCCGCCGTCGATCACGATCAGCCCGGGCGTCGCCGCGAAGCTCGCGTCGAAGGCCTTCTCGTGCGGGCTGCGCTCGCGCTGGGCCACGTACTGGCTCATCCGCCTGCTCAGGACCTCGCTCATCGCCCCGAAGTCGTCGAGGGTCACGTCGCGGATCCCGAAGCGGCGGTAGTCGGACTTCTTCGGCGCGCCGCCCTCGAAGACGACCATCGATGCGACGGTGTGCTCGCCGAGGATCGTCGAGATGTCGAAGGCCTCTATCCGCATCGGGATGCCCTCCATGCCGAGCGCGAGCTGCAGGCCCTCGAGCGCCTCGATCCGCTGTGAGCGCCGGCGCTCGGAGCGCAGCCGGTCCTGGTCGAGCGCGAAGCGGGCATTGCGCTCGGCCAGCTCGAGGATGCGGCGCTTGTCCCCGCGCTCGGCGTGACGCACTTCCACGCGCGCGCCGCGGCGTTCAGCCAGCGCCTCGGCGAGGGTGTCGGCGCGCCCGCGCGGCAGCAGGCGCTGCACCACGACCTGCGGCGGGATGGCCGGACTCGTGGCGTAGTACTGCAGGACGAACTCCTCGGCCACCTCCGCGTCGTCGCGTTCCCCCGCGTTCTCGAGGTAGAAGCTCTGGCGGTCCGAGAGGACCCCGTCGCGCACCTGGAAGACCTGGGCGTTTGCGTCGGTGCCCTCCGCCGCGACGGCGATGGCGTCGAGCGTCCCCACCGCCTCGTTCGCGATCCGCTGGCGCTCGAGCAGGCTGCGGACCGCCTTCAGGCGGTTGCGCAGCAGCGCGGCCTGCTCGAACTCCTGCTCGGCGGCGGCCGCCTGCATCTGCGCCTCGAGGTCGCGCTCGATCTGGCGGTAGCGGCCGGAGAGGAACGCGACGATGCCCTCAATCGAGGCGCGGTACTCGTCCTTCGAGACGTAGTCGACGCACGGGGCTCCGCAGCGCTTGATGAAGTAGTCGAGGCACGGCGAGCCGCTGGCGCGGCCGGGCTCGGGGCCGTCGCAGGTGCGGTACTGGAAGACCTTGCCGAGCAGGTCGAGGGTCTCGCGCGTGCGCTTCGCGTTCGAATAGGGGCCGAAGTAGGCGCGGTTCTTGCGGTGCTTCTCGCGCGTGAAGTAGACGCGGGGGTAGTCCTCGTCGAGTGATATCGCGATGTAGGGGTAGGACTTGTCGTCGCGCAGCCGGATGTTGAAGCGCGGCCGGTACTGCTTGATGAAGTTCTGCTCCGCGAGCAGCGCCTCCGCCTCCGTCTGGGTGACGATGAACTCGATGTGCTCGATCTCGTCGACCATCCGCGCCCGCGGCTTGGAGAAGTGCCCTCCAACCCGGCTGCGGATCGACTTCGCCTTGCCGACGTACAGGACGCGTTTCTTCCCGTCACGGAACAGATAGACGCCCGGCTGGGTGGGCAGGCCCTGGCGCTGTTCGTCGACCCTCGGACTGGACACCCGTTCGAGGATAGGGAGCGTGTTTTCGGTGCCCCCCGGCCTACTCGGGCAACGCGCGGCCGACGGAGTCCGCCACGCAGCAGGGCTTCTCGGAGCCCTCGACCTCGAGCTTGAACTGGGTCACGACCTGCACCCAGCCGCCGTCGAGGTCGTCGACCGAGACGATCGATGCGGTGGCGCGCACCTTGCTGCCGGCCGGCACGGGCGCCGGGAAGCGCACCTTGTTCCAGCCGTAGTTCACGCCGAGCTTGAAGCCGGTCGACTCGATCAGGTTCAGGCGGAGGCCGTCGATCAGTGACAGCGTGAGGTTGCCGTGCGCGACCGTCGTCCCGAACGGGCTCTCGTTCTTCGCCCGCTCGACGTCGACGTGGATCCACTGATCATCGCCGGAGAGGTCGGCGAACTGGTCGATCATCTCCTGCGTGACCTCGCGCCAGTCGCCGGGACCCACCTCTTCGCCGATCAGGTCCCTGAGCCCCTGGACGCCGTTCACCGTTGCCATTGCCATCGCGCGCGGCAGATTACTACGGCCACGGGGTCACGGCCGCTGCGCGTTGAACACGACCGCCTCGATCTGGCGCTGGCCGTAGGAGCCGGGATAGACCGGACCGGCGCCGCTCACGGTCTCGCCGATCTGCGGGTCGCGCCTCGGGCGCAGGTTCTTGTTCACGTCGATGATCGTCAGCCCCGGCGCCGTGATGCCGCCGCCGGTCACGCCGACGTGGAGGTCGCCGTCGCCGTCGGGGTCGACGAGCTCACGGAAGACGACGCGGCC
>JACCYP010000121.1 GCA_013696425.1 Thermoleophilaceae bacterium | reverse complement strand
GCACCAGCCACTTCGCTCCGCTCGAGCACCTCACCGATGCGGACTGGCAGGCACAGTGGGATCTCCACGTGATGGGGCCCATGCGCCTGATGAGCGCGCTCGCGCCGCCGATGGCGCAGCGCGGGTGGGGGCGGATCGTGAACGTGTGCTCCTCGGCGGGCAAGCGCCCGTCGCTCACGAACGCGGCCTACTCGGTGACCAAGGCGGCGCAGCTGTCGCTCTCGCGGGTGTTCGCCGACACCTGGGCGGCCGAGGGCGTGCTCGTCAACGCCGTCGCGCCGGGGGCCGTTTCGAGTGAGCTCTGGGTGGGGGAGGGCGGTCTCGCGGACCAGGTGGCCGAGGCAAAGGGCGTCAGCCGCGACGAGGCCCTCGCGGGCCAGGCGGAGAAGATCCCGCGCGGGGACTTCGGCACGCCGGAGGAGATCGCGTCCGTGATCGCGTTCCTGTGCTCGGACGCGGCCGCGAACGTGGCGGGAGCGGCGTGGTCGGTCGACGGCGGCACCGTTCCGGGCATTCT
This sequence comes from Thermoleophilaceae bacterium, assembly GCA_013696425.1. Taxonomy (GTDB): domain Bacteria; phylum Actinomycetota; class Thermoleophilia; order Solirubrobacterales; family Thermoleophilaceae; genus JACCYP01. The sequence goes on along the minus strand of JACCYP010000121.1, from coordinate 14,722 downwards.
CTAACTCTTTACATGAAATTCGCCTGCAAAGGCGAACATTTGGTGCATGGGACTTGCGGCACAGGCTCAATCCCGCTCCGAGCACCGCTCGTGGATGCACTTCCTGCCCGACGGCGCGACCACGCGCGTGCACGCAACGGTCCATCCGCTTGCGTCCATCCGGCCGCGTGTCGTCCGGCTCGATCCGCCGCGGCGGCTGCTCGACTTCTGCACCGAGACCGGCACCCAGGAGGCGATTGTCGGTGGCTTCTTCACGCGCGCGTCGGGCATACCGCTCGGCGAGATCCGGTCTGCCGGCGAGCGCCTCGTGGGCGAACGCTGGGAGGAGGGTCTCGAGGCCGTGCGCGGCTGCGCCCACCTGCACGACGGCCGCGTGACGCTGGCCGCGCGCTCCGAACTCCCCGCCGAGCCGGCCGGCGATCTCATCCAGGCCGGGCCGATGCTCGTGGCCGAGGGCCGCAGCCTGATCGACCCGGGCTCCGATCCGGAGGGCTTCTCCTCCGGCTCCGCGCAGTTCGACTCCGACATCACCGCCGGGCGCTACCCCCGCGCAGCTCTCGGCCTCACGCGCGACTCGCTCATCGCGGCCGTCTGTGACGGGCGCTCCTGGAGCGATGCCGGGATGACGCTCGAGGAGATGGCCGAGCTGATGCTCGATCTCGGCGCACGCAGCGCGCTCAACCTCGACGGCGGCGGCTCCACCACGCTCGTCTCCGGCGGGCGGCTGCGCAACCGCCCGCGCGAGGAGCACGGCATCGAGCTCGCCGGCGGCCGCCCGATCACCACCGCGATCGCCTTCGAGTAGCGCGCCACCGGGTAGCGTCAGACCCGTGCCCAGGGTCTGCATGTCGCTCATGTTCTTCCCCCGTGGCGGGTCGGCCCAGGTCGCCCGCTACATGGCGCGCGCGCTGCCACGCACGGGCTGGGACGTGACCCTGGTCACCGGCTCGCTCGGCGCGGAGGGCGAGGACTCGGACGCGACCACGTTCTTCCGCGACGCCCCGGACGTGCACGCCGTGGACTACACGCAGTCCGTGAAGGCCGATGATCCGCTGCTCGCCGACCCGCCCTTCCACCCCTCCTTCGAGGACCGCGAGGGAGCCCCCGACCGCGTCTTCGCGAGAGTCGACGACGGCACCTACGAGCACCTCGTATCGGCGTGGGAGCGCGAGCTGGCGGACGCCGGGGCCGGCGAGGCCGACCTGCTCCATCTCCACCACCTCACACCGATGAACGAGGCGGCCGAGCGAGCGTTCCCGGACGTGCCGCGCATCGGCCACCTGCACGGCACGGAACTGCTGATGCTGCGTGAGATCGACGAGGGGCTGCACCCCGGGTGGCCCCACGCCGCCGCGTGGGCCGAGCGGATGCGCGGCTGGGCGCAGAACTGCGAGCGGCTCTTCGTGCTCTCCCCGGACGCCGTCCGGCGTGTTCCCGACCTGCTCGGCGTGGAGGCCGAGCGGATCGTGTGGGCGCCCAATGGCTTCGATCCCGAGGTGTTCGAGCACCGCCCGCTCTCGCAGGAGAACCGCCTGGCCTTCTGGCGCAAGTGGCTCGTCGAGGAGCCGCGCGGCTGGGACAAGTCCGGCAAGCCCGGTTCCGTCGCCTACAGGGCCGCGGACCTCGAGGCCTTCCGCGAGCACCCGGTGCTGCTGTACGTGGGCCGCTTCACCGAGGTCAAGCGCGTGCCGCTGCTCATTCGCGCGTACGCCCGCGCGCGCGAATGCTTCGACGTTCCCGCCCCGCTCGTGCTCCTGGGCGGCTATCCGGGCGAGTGGGAGGGCGAGCACCCGCTCGACGTGATCGAGGAGACGGGTGCAAAGGACGTCTTCCTGCCCGGCTGGCGCGGCCACGACGACCTCGCCGACGGCCTGAACGCAGCCGACGTGGTCGTGCTTCCGTCCGTGCGCGAGCAGTTCGGCCAGGTGCTGGTGGAGGCGATGGCCTGCGGGCTCCCGGTGATCGCGGCCGACGCCCACGGCCCGGCCGAGATCGTGGAGGACGGCGAGACCGGCTGGCTCGTGGCGCCGGACCACGAGGACGAGATGGTGGACGCCCTCGTGGACGCGGTGAACGACTGGGCCAAGCGCGAGCGCAAGGGCCGGGCGGCCTACGACGAGTCGCGGGCCACCTACTCGTGGCCGGCGTTGGCCGAGGACGTGGCGGCCGTCTACAGCGCCGTCGTCAGCGGCCGGTCCTCAGTCGTCGGGGCCGGTTCGTAGCGTTCCTGCCCTGACCTCCGTCCCCTACAGGATCCGCCGCTCCGCCCGCGCCCGCCACGCGCGACTGATCGTGGACGCCGCCGGCGTCGAGCTGGTGCTGCCCGAGCGCATGGCGCTCGAGGACGTGGAGGGCTGGGTGGAGAGCCGCAGGCCATGGGTCGAGCGCACACTGCGCCGCTACGAGCAGGCGGCCAGCGAGATCCCGGCCGTCGACCTGCGCGACGGCGGCAGCGTGCCGTTCCTCGGCGAGCCGCTCGAGCTGCGCGTGGTGGTCGAGCGCGCGCGCAAGCGCGTGCACGTAAAGCGCACCGGCGACGTGCTCACGGCGAAGGTCGCCACGCGCTCCGATCTCGAGTACGCCCTCGAGAACTGGTTTCGCGCGCGGGCATTCGAGGAGATCGAGCCGCGCCTGGACGACGCCGTCGCGCGGGTCGGGCAGAGCTACGAGCAGCTCCAGATCCGCGCGCAGAAGAGCCGCTGGGGCTCGTGCTCCTCGACCGGCACGCTGTGCTTCAACTGGCGCCTGCTGATGGCGCCGGCCGCGGTGCTCGACTACGTGATCGAGCACGAGGTGGCCCACCTCGACGCCCCCGATCACTCCAAGCGCTTCTGGGCGATCGTCGATGCGCGCTGCCCGGATCGCCGCGAGCACGAGCGCTGGCTGAAGCGCTACGGCTCCGCGCTGCGGCTCGCGTAGGCTTCTTCCATGGCGGTCGAAAAAGTTCTCGCGGAGCTCGCGGTCGGCGACCAGGCGACCGCGCTCGAGTGGTACGAGCGGCTGTTCGGGCGCCCCGCCGATGGCCTGCCCATGGACGGCCTTGCCGAGTGGCATTTTCCGGCCGGCGCGCTCCAGGTGTGGGTGGACCCCGACCGTGCGGGCCGCGGCTTGCTCACCCTCCAGGTGGACGACCTCCGCGCACAGGTGGCTGAGGTCGCCGAGCGCGGCGTGTTGGTCGAGCCGATCGACGACGCGAGTTCCGACGTCGTCTTCTTCGTGACCCTTGGCGACCCGGACGGCAACCAGATCACCTTCGTCGAGCCGCGACCCGGCGCGTCCTAGCGCCTGCACCGTGGAAGTCCGCGGACCAACGCTCACACTGCGCCTGCCGGAGGAGCGCGACGTACAGGCGCTCTTCGAGCTCGGCCGCGACCCGGAGGTGGTGCGCTACTTCTCGTGGGGCCCCTACGAATCGGAGGAGGAGCCGCGCGCCTACGTCGCCGATCTGGCCCGCCAGCGTGACGCCGGTGAGCGGCTCGAGTTCGCCATCTGCCGCGACGACGTCCCGATCGGCATCACCGGCCTCTCGGACTTCTCGTTGCGTGACCGGCGCGCGATCGTCGGCACCTGGCTCGGGCGGGACCACTGGGGGACGGGGGCCAACAAGGAGTCGAAGGCGATGATGCTGACGCTCGCGTTCGGGCCGCTCGGGCTGCAGCGCGTCTCGGCGCTGGCGAGCCCCGCGAATGCGCGCTCGCTGGTGGCGCTCGCGCGGCTGGGGTTCGCGGAGGAGGGCGTGCTCCGCGGCTGGCAGGTGCACGACGGCGAGCGCAAGGACGTCGCGATCCTCCGGATGCTGGTGGAGGACTGGCGCGCGGGTCCGCTCGCCTCGGTGCCGGTCGAGGTGGCAGGCGAGCCGCCGGCGCAGTTCACGCCGTAGTGTTTCGCGTCCTCGGCGCGCGGAAAACAGCGAGCAACAAAGCGAGCCTCACTCCCAGCGAAACAACCGCAGCGCGGCCACGACGCCCGCCACGCACCACACGCCGAGCACCAGCAGCGCGCCCGCGGGCCACGTGCCCGTGACGAGGGCGCCCGAGAGGCCGTCGATCACGTGCTTCAAAGGCAGCGCACGGGCGATCGCGTCGAGCACCGGCGGCAGGTCGTCGGCCGAGTAGAAGACGCCCGATATGAAGATGAGGGGCAGGAACACCGCGTTCACGTAGGCAGGCGCGGAGTCGGCGTTCGGGATCACGAAGGCGAACGCCACACCCAGGCCACCGAAGGCGATCACGCCGAGGGTGGTGAACACGAGCAGCTCGAGCACGTCGAGATTCGCGTCCATCCCGTAGCCGAGGCGGCCGACCGCGACGACGACCAACACGCTCACGAAGGCGTTCGCCACCGCCGAGGCGAGCAGGCCGGCGAGGTAGGCGCTCGCCGGCATCGGGCTGCCCTGGACGCGCTTGAGGATCCCGTTCTCGCGCAGCTGCACGAGGTAGTAGGAGAGCGCCGTGAACGTGGCGCCGACGATGCTCATTCCCGCGATGCCCGGCACGAGCACCTCCAGTTCGTCGGAATCGGTCGAGAACACCGACGCGATCAGCACGAAGAAGAGCAGCGGCAGCGCGAACGTGAAGAACGCCGCGCTCGGGTTGCGCCAGAACATCTTGCGCTCGAAGCGGTACTGCCCGAGAACGAGGCCGCCGAGGCTCACCGTGCCGCCTCCTCGGTGAGGTCGAGGTACACGTCCTCGAGCGAGGGGCGCGATACCTGCAGCTCCTCGAGTGTGCGGCCGTCCGCGAGCGCCTCCCCGGTCACGCGGTTCAGGAACTCCGTCGGGTCGTCGGTGAGGTGCTCCACGCGGCTGCCGTTCTCCCGCCAGGAGACCCGGTAGCCGGCCGTGCCGGGCCCGAGTGAGCCGGGCGGGCCCTCGGCCACCACGAGTCCGTCCTTCACGATCGCCACGCGGTCACACAGTGCCTGCGCCTCTTCGAGGTAGTGGGTGGTGAGCAGCACGGTCTTGCCGAGCTCCGCGAGCTTGCGCACGACCTCCCAGGCGGCGCGGCGCGCGGCCGGATCGAAGCCGGTCGTGGGTTCGTCGAGGAACACCAGCCCGGGGTCACCCACCAGCGCGAGCGCGAGGTCGAGGCGGCGGCGCTGACCGCCGCTCAGATCCTGCACGCGCACCTCGCCGCGATCGGCGAGGCCCACCAGTTCGAGCGTCTCGCCCGGGTCGCGCGGGGAGGGGTAGGGCAGGCCGGCGAGCTCGACGCCCTCGCGCACCGTCGCCCGCGGGTAGAAGCCGCCCTCCTGGGTCACGATCCCGATCTGCTGGCGCAGCTCGCGGGGGCGCGCGGCCGGGTCGAATCCGAGCACCGACGCCTCGCCACCGGTGCGCCGGCGGTAGCCCTCGAGAATCTCCACAGTGCTGGTCTTGCCTGCGCCATTCGGCCCCAGGAGGCCGAAGACCTCGCCCTTATCAACCTCGAAGGAGATCCCGCGGACGGCCTCGACCGGCCCGTAGCTCATGCGCAGATCGCGGACCAGGATCGCCCGCTCTCTCATCGCGGAGACCATGACACACCCCTACACTGCTCCGGCTCCCCAATGCCCTACGCATGCATCGACATCGGCAGCAACACCACCCGGCTGCTGGTGGCGGATGTCGAGGACGGACAGCTGCGCGAGCTGATGGCCCAGCGCGCGTTCACGAAGATCGGCCGCAGCCTGGGCAAGAAGGGGAAGATCCCGCGCAAGAAGATGGATGAGACCGCCGAGGTCGTCTCCAGGCAGGCGCGGCTTGCCCGTGAGCTCGGCGCCAACGAGATCGTGATCGTCGCCACGGCCGCCATCCGCGACGCGCCCAACCGGGGCGACCTCACCGCGTTGCTCGAGGAGCGTGCCGGCGAAGAGGTCAAGGTGCTTTCCGGCAAGGAAGAGGCACGGCTGTCCTTCGTGGGCGCCACCAAGACGCTTGGCGCGCCGGTGGAGGGCCAGGTGTCGGTGGTCGACGTGGGCGGGGGCTCGACCGAGATCGTGGTCGGAACGGTGGCCGGGGGAGCCGAGTGGTCGGAGTCCTTCCGGATCGGATCAGGGTTCCTGGCCGACGCCTACCTGGGCTCCGACCCGCCGTCGGTGGCCGAGCTGCACGCGGTGCGCCAGCACGTGGCCGGCGTCTTCGAGGGCCTCGACGTGCCGCCGAGCGTGCGCGGGGTGGCGGTGGGAGGCAGCGCCACGTCGCTGCGCCGGCTGGTCGGCGCCGTGCTCGAGCACGAGACGCTCGAGCGGGCGGTGAGGCTGCTTTCCACGACCTCGTGTGAGGACCTCGCGGCACGCTTCGAGCTCGACCCCGAGCGCGTACGGGTGCTGCCGGCGGGCATCCTCGTCCTCGAGGAGATCTCGGACCGGATGGGGATGCCGCTGCAGATCGGGAAGGGAGGGCTGCGCGAAGGCGTGATCCTCGAGTGCATCGGGGATGGGAGCGCTGTTGGCCAAGGCTCGTGACATACCGCTCGAGGGCCTGAGTTTCCGCGAGGCCGCCGCGCGCATCGTGGAGGTGCGTGCACGCGAGGTGTTCGAGCACTCCGAGGGCGTTCTCGACCTCGAGGACATCGAGCGCGTGCACGCGATGCGGGTGGCCACCCGCAGACTGCGCGCCGCGATGGAGATCTGCAGGCCGTGCTTCCCGAAGGGGGAGTTCAAGGGGCTGCTGGGCGAGGTGAAGGACCTGGCCGACGTGCTCGGCGAGCGCCGCGACCCCGACGTGGCCGTGGACTTCTTCCGCGATCTGACGGATGCCGGACCGCTGGTCGAGGACCTTGAGCGGGAGCGCCTGGAGGCCAACGAGCGTCTCGGGGCCAAGCTCGAGGAGATCGAGCAGAACGACCTGCGCGGACGCCTCGAGGCGCTGGCGCTCGCGGCTGTATGAAGGCGAAGAAGGTCAAGGGGCTCGACCCCGAGAAGTCGTTCAGGAAGAACGCGTGCAAGATGGTGCGCGTGCGCCTCGACGAACTCCACGGCTTCTCCCCGGCGGTGCTCGACCCCGCCGAGGTCGGGGCGCTCCACGACATGCGCATCGCCGCCAAGCGGCTGCGCTACCTGTGCGAGCTCACCTCGCCCGTGCTCGGCGAGGGCGCAGCGCTGGCGGCGAAGAAGGCAAAGGACCTCCAGGGCGTGCTCGGCGACGTGCACGACTGCGACGAGCAGATCCCGCGCGTCCGTGCACGGGTGGGCGCGGGTTCCGAGCTGCTCGCGCATCTCGAGGCGCGTCGCAAGAGCCGCTACGCGGACTTCCTGGAGGAGTGGCAGCGGCTCGAGGATGAGGGCTTTCGGAAGAACGTTTTAGAGCGGCTTTAGCGGCCGCCCCCAAACTGGTTCTCGTCAAGTCGAGTCACGCCCGGGCCGGGTGTCGCCCCTCCCGCTTTGCCCGGCCCGGGCAACCCTCGGCTTTACATCTGCGCCGCTAGTCTGCCTCTCATGGCGACCGTCGACAGCACCCGGACCGAAGCTCCGCAGGCTGACGACCCGAGCCGCCGGTACACGAATCGCGAGCTCTCCTGGCTCGACTTCAACGACCGGGTGCTGCAGCTGGCCGAGGACCCCGCCATGCCGCTGTTCGAGCGGCTCAAGTTCCTCGCCATCTACGCCTCGAACCTCGATGAGTTCTTCATGGTCCGCGTGGCCGGCGTGCACGACCAGGTGGACGCCGGGATCGAGACCGCCGGCGCCGATGGACACACGCCCACCGAGGTGATCGACGAGATCGCCGCCGGTGTCCACGAGCTCGGCAAGCGCCACTCCGAGGCATTCCAGGACCTGCGCAAGGGCGGGCTCGAGGAGAACGGCATCCGGATCATCTCCTGCACCGACTGTGACGCGAACGTGCTCGAGGAGCTCGACCGCATCTTCGAGGAGCAGATCTACCCTGTGCTCACGCCGCTGGGCGTCGGGCCCGGGCGGCCGTTCCCCTACATCTCGAACCTCTCGCTCTCCCTGGCGGTCTGGTTGCGCGACCCCGTGACCGAGATCGAGGGGTTCGCGCGCGTGAAGGTGCCGAAGGAGGTGCTGCCGCGCTTCGTGCGTGTGCACGACGACACCTTCGTGCCGCTCGAGGACGTGATCGCGCGCCATCTCGACGAGCTCTTCCCGGGCATGGAGGTGCTCCGCCACGACGTCTTCCGCGTTTCGCGCGACGCGGACTTCACGATCTCCGACGAGGCCGACGACCTGCTGAAGGCGGTCGAGGACGAGCTCCGCCGCCGGCGCTTCGGCGAGGTGGTGCGCCTGGAGGTGGCCGACACGATGGAGCCCGCGCTGCGCGCCCGACTGGTGGAATGGCTCGAGCTCGAGGAGCGCCAGGTCTACGACGTGCAGGGCCCGCTCGACCTCACCGATCTGTGGCAGATCTACGGCCTCGATCGCCACTCCGACCTGCGTGAGCGGCCGTGGACTCCCGTCGCGGCCTCGCCCTTCCACGCCGACGAGGGCGAGAAGGTCGACATCTTCGCCGCGATGCGGCAGGGCGACATCCTCGTCCACCACCCCTACGACTCCTTCACCGCGAGCGTCGAGCGCTTCATCCAGCAGGCCACCGAGGACCCGGACGTGCTCGCCATCAAGCTCACGGTGTACCGCACCTCCGATGACTCCTCGCTGGTCCCGGCCCTCATCAAGGCTGCCGAACGCGGCAAGCAGGCCGTCTGCCTCGTGGAGCTGAAAGCGCGCTTCGACGAGCGCCGCAACATCACCTGGGCGCGCGCCCTCGAGGAGGCGGGCGCGCACGTGGTGCACGGCCTGCCCGGCCTGAAGACCCACATGAAGGCCGGACTCGTGGTGCGCCGGGAGGGTAAGGGCGTGCAGCACTACGTGCACGTGGGCACAGGCAACTACCACGCGAAGACCGCGCGGCTCTACGAGGACTTCGGCCTCTTCACCACCGATCCGGCGATCACCGCCGACGTGGCCGACCTCTTCAACACGCTCACCGGCTACTCGCGCCCGCAGAGCTTCCGCAAGGGGCTCGTCGCGCCCGAGTACCTGCGCAAGGGCATCATCGACGAGATCGAGAAGACCGTCGAGGCGCACGAGAAGGGCGAGGACACGCGCATCCGGATCAAGGTGAACGCGCTCGTGGACGAGCGCTGCATCGACGCCCTGTACGACGCGTCGCGCGCCGGCGTGCCGATCGAGATCAACCCGCGCGGCATCTGCTGCCTGCGGGCCGGCATCGAGGGCCAGAGCGAGAACATCCGCGTGGTGTCGGTCGTCGGAGGCTTCCTCGAGCACTCGCGCATCTACTCCTTCCAGCGCGGTGAGGAGCGCCACATCTACATCGGCTCGGCCGACCTCATGCCGCGCAACCTCGACGACCGCGTGGAGCTGCTCGTCCCGGTCGAGTACGAGGGGCTGCGCGAGGAGCTCGAGGACACGCTCGAGCGCTGCTTCGCAGACGACACCTTCTCCTGGGACATGCAGCCCGACGGGTCGTGGGAAAGGAACACCGGCGGGACCCGCAGCGTCCATGCGGAGCTGATGGAGCGCGCGCTCGAGCGCGCCGCCCACAGCGAGCTCCGGCCGAGCGAGTCCCTTTAGTGGCCCGTCCCGGGACGAACCACTGAGCGAGCAGGATCGCCCGCCGGGCCCCGGCGACGGGCTCGAACACGCGCGGATGAACGCGCCGACGCGCGGCAACCGCAAGCTCGCCAAGCTGCTCGACCGCGCCTCCGAGGATCCCCAGATGCGGGGGTGGTGGCACATGGCCCAGGTCAACGCCAACCGGCTCGGCATGTCCGACCACTCCTGGATCCACGTGAACATCGTGGTGAACATCGGAATGCGCCTGCTGCGCCTGCTGGTGCGCAAGGGCGTCGAGCCGGCGATGGTGGCCGACCACGGCATGCGCGACCACGACGCCGAGGTGGTGGTGGCCGCCGGGGCGCTCTTCCACGACACCGGGATGTCGATCCACCGCACCGACCACGAGGCCTACTCGCTGTTCCTGGCGGCCGACAAGCTGCCGGTGCTGCTCGACGGCGTGTACGAGGAGCCCCAGCGCTCGATAGTGATCGCCGAGGCGATGAACGCGATCATCGGGCACCGCCGCCGCGGGGAGCCCTACACGCTCGAGGCTGGTGTGGTGCGCGTGGCCGATGCGCTCGACCTCGCGGAGGGGCGCTCACGGGTGCCGTTCGAGGAGCGCCGGCCGAACATCCACTCGCTTTCGGCGGCGGCCATCGACGGCGTCACGATTTCGGCCGGGCGCGAGGAGAAGGCCGTGCGGATCGAGATCGCGATGAACAACTCCTCGGGCCTGTTCCAGGTGGACGAGTTGCTCGCCACCAAGCTGCGCGGCACACCGCTCGAGGAGCACGTCGAGGTGATCGCCCGCATCGAGGCCGAGCACGAGAAGCGCCTCGTGCCCGTCTTCCGCATCTAGGTCACAGAACTCCCTCCCGCCGCCCTTGCTAGCGAACTCGTTCTCGCCGCCCGTGCCGTACGAGACGCTGTTGTACGAGGTCGATGCCGCGGTGGCGACCATCACCCTGAACCGGCCCGAGTCGCTCAACACGATCGTGCCGCCGATGCCCGACGAGGTCGAGGCCGCGGTGCACACGGCGGTGCGCGACCGGTCGGTGAAGGTGATCGTCGTGCGCGGCGCGGGCCGCTCCTTCTGCGCCGGGTACGACTTCGGCGGCGGCTTCCACCACTGGGACGAGCAGCTCACCACGGACGGGCGCTGGGACCCCGGCAAGGACTTGGTGGGCGCCACGGCCCCGGCGCTCGCACCGACGCAGAAGTTCATGTCCGTCTGGCGCTCGCCGAAGCCGGTGATCGCCCAGGTGCACGGCTGGTGCGTGGGCGGTGGCAGCGACTTCGCCCTCTGCGCCGACCTGGTCGTCGCGAGCGAGGACGCGCGCATCGGCACGCCCTATTCGCGCCTGTGGGGCGCCTACCTCTCCGGCATGTGGATCTACCGGCTCGGGCTCGCGAAGGCGAAGGAGTACGCGCTCACGGGCAGGTCGCTGTCGGGGCGCGAGGCCGCTGAGGTGGAGTTGATCAACGAGGCCGTGCCGTTCGCCGACCTCGAGGCCACGGTTGCCGCGCGGGCGCAGGAGCTCGCGGGGCTGCCGGCCGCGCAGCTCGCCGCTCAGAAGCTGATGGTGAACCAGGCCTACGAGAACATGGGCCTCGCCTCCACCCAAACGCTCGGGCCGGTGCTCGACGGGCTCATGCGCAACATCCCGGAGGGGGCGCAGTTCATCGCGGACGCGGAGCGCGACGGCGTGCCCGCCGCGGTCGCGAAGCGCGATGGCCCGTTCGGGGACTACTCGCAGGCCCCGGCGGAGGAGAAGCCGGACCCGCGGAACGTCATAGAGCCCTAAGCCCCGGTGCCCTCGCCGCCGCGGCCCTCGCCCGCGGCGAAGCGCGCGGCGCCCTTCCACGCCACCTCGAGCGTTTCCTTGCCGCTGATCGCCTCGCGTGCGAGGCCTTCCTCGAAGGTCATGCCGATGCCTTCGATCGCCGCCAGGCGGTCGGCCAGCATCGTCTGCTGGGGGAACGCCGCGAGCGCCTCCGCGTACTCGAGCGCGCGTTCGAGGTGCTTGCCGGGCGGCACGATCTCGTTGAGAAGGCCCATCGCGAGCGCCTCGTCGGCTTGGAGGATGCGGCCGCTCAGCATGATGTCGAGCGCCCGGCCGAGGCCGACGATGCGCGGCAGGCGCTGGGTGCCGCCGTCGATCAGCGGCACGCCGAAGCGGCGCTCGGTGAAGCCGAGCTGCGAGCCCTCGGTGGCGAAGCGCAGGTCGCACCAGAGCGCGAGCTCGAGCCCGCCGGCCAGGCACCAGCCGGAGATGGCGGCGATGGTCGGCTTGGGGGAGATCTCGCGCGAGAAGCCGAGCGGGCCCTCCGGAAGGTCGATGCGCGGGCCGAAGGTCTCGATGGCCTTCAGGTCGGCGCCCGCGCAGAAGGCCACGTCGCCGGCTCCGGTGATGATCAGCACGCGTGCGCCGTCGTCGGCCACGAACTCCCGGTAGCCCTCGCCGAGCTTCTCGGCGGTCGGGCCGTCCACGGCGTTGCGCTTCGCCTGGCGGTCGATCGTCAGCACCGCGGCCGCACCGATCCGCTCGTAGTTCACGGGCACTGCTATCGCTTTGCGGGGGCCAGGATCGTAGACATGCGGGGCGGAACCTAACCGACGCCGAAAAGAATGTGGCTCCGGGCGGGGAGCACCGGAGCCACAGCACGAGGAGGGAATTCACTCGCGTACGACCCGCATGCTGGCGGGCCGGGCGGGCGGGGGTGTGAAAAGGCTGAGAAGGCGGCGGGGCGCTACCAGCCGGCGCGCTGGCGCAGGGTGGCGGCCTTCTTCTCGTCCTTGCGCTTCTCCAGCTTCCACTGGATGAGCGACCCGAATGCGGTGAAGAGGAAGAAGAACACCAGCACCCCGAGGAAGACGAACGTCACGATCTTGTCGTCGGTCTCGCCCAGGTAGCCCTCACCGTTGTCGGTGGTCACCTGCGCCAGCGCGGGGGCCGCGAGGAGCAGGAAGGTGAGAAGCGTCGATCCGGCGAGGCGCGTCTTCATTCGGCCCGGAACCTTACCGGGTAGGGTCGCGGGCAAGCCATGACAGAAGAAGCGCTCGACGTCGTCATCGAGATCCCCAAGGGGAGCCGGAACAAGTACGAGTACGACCACGATAAGGACGCGATCAAGCTCGACCGCTTCCTCTTCTCCTCGGTCGTGTATCCCACGGATTACGGGTTCATCCCGCACACGCTCGGCCAGGACAGCGACCCGCTCGACGTGATGGTCACGGTCTCCGAGCCGACCTTCCCCGGGTGTGTGATCACCGTGAAGCCGATCGCGCTCTTCCGGATGGAGGACGACAAGGGGATCGACGACAAGGTCCTCGCCGTTCCGCTCACGGATCCGGGCTGGAACAAGCTCGAGCGCCTCGACGCCCTCTCCCAGCAGTTCCAGGACGAGATCGCGCACTTCTTCTCGATCTACAAGGACCTCGAGCAGAAGAAGGTCAAGGTCGACGGGTGGTACTCGCGCGAGGATGCCTGGGAGGAGATCGAGGCCTCGCGCAAGCGCTGCAGCGAGTCGCGCGGTTAGCGCTAGCTAGGGTCACCGCCTCATGTCGACCCTCGAGGCGATCGTCCTCGGGATCGTGCAGGGGATCACCGAGTTCCTGCCGATCTCGTCTACCGCGCACCTGCGGATCGTGCCGGCCTTTGTGGGCTGGGAAGACCCGGGCGCGGAGTTCACCGCCGTCACCCAGATGGGGACGATGGCCGCCGTCGTCATCTACTTCCGCAAGGACCTGTGGCGGATCGCGCGCGCCTGGAGCGCCTCGCTCACCGACAAGTCGCGGCGCGGCGAGCTCGACGCGCGCATGGGCTGGTACATCGGCCTCGGCACGATCCCGATCGCCGTCTTCGGGCTCGCATTCCAGGACCAGATCGAGACCGGCGCGCGCTCGCTCTACCTGATGGGCGTGACTCTGATCCTGCTCGGCCTCGTGCTCCTGTATGCGGAGAAGGTCGGCAAGCGCGACCGCCCGATCGAGTCGATCGGGCGCCGGGACGCGATCGCGGTCGGTTTCGCGCAGGCGTGCGCGCTCGTACCGGGCGTGTCGCGCTCGGGCGCGACCATCACGGCCGGGCTGTTCCTCGGCTTCGACCGCGAGTCGGCCGCCCGCTATTCGTTCCTGCTGTCGGTGCCGGCGGTGGTGCTGAGTGGGGCTTTCGAGGGGTTGGCGATCGCCACGGGTGAGGCGAAGGTCGACGTCGGCACCGGCGCGGTGATCACCGCCACACTGTTCGCCTTCATCGCCGGCTACGCGACGATCGCCTTCCTGCTGCGCTTCCTCACCACGCACACGACGAAGGTGTTCGTCGCCTACCGCGTCGCGCTCGGCGCGCTCGTGATCATCCTGGTGAGCGCCGGGGCCATCTCGTAGCCTTTCGCTCGATGCTCGAACGTTTCAAGTTCCCCATCTACCTGCTGATCGTCGCGCTGATCGCGCTGGTGTTCACGGTCGCGCCGGGCGGCGGGAACGCCCTGAACACGATCCTCACCGCGTTGATGATCGCCTTCTTCACGGCGATCGCGTTCCTCGGTGTGCGGATGTTCCGCGACTACCGCTTCAACCTCGACACGCTCGAGGACCGCGAGCGTTTCGTGCTCTACGCCGCGCTGGCGGGTGTGGTGCTCACGTTTACCGCGACCAACCGGCTCTTCGCCTCGGGCGGCGTCGGAGTGCTCCTGTGGATCTGCCTGCTCGCTCTGTGTGCCTTCGGCCTGTTCTGGGTCTACGGACAGACGCGCCGCTACAACTGACTCGTCGCGTTCCGCGCGCTCAGTTGTAACCCGGGCGCCTTGAGCCGTCACCAGGTTTCGCGGAACGTCGAGGCGTGCGCCCATCGCTTCGCTCCGAACGCGGTCAGTCGAGTGTCGAGTTCGCGGCGACGTTGCCGCTCATGCTGCTCGCCGTGCTCGTCTGCTGGCAGCTCGCGCTCGCCGGTCACGCGGTGTGGGTGGTTGGGAACGCGGCGCGCGTCGGGGCGCGGGCGGAGGCGGTGGGGAGTGACGCGCGCGGCGCCGCTGCCAGCGCGCTGCCGCGGGGTATGCGCCGGGGTTTGTCGGTGCGCGTCGGCTCCGATGGGCGTGTGCGCGTCCGGGCCCGGATCCCGCTGCTCCTCCCGGGCGTGCGGACGCCGTTTTCGGTGTCTTCCTCCGCCCGTCTGGAGGGCGGGTCGTGAGGCGGTCGGAGTCCGGC
>JACCYP010000117.1 GCA_013696425.1 Thermoleophilaceae bacterium | reverse complement strand
CCCTACAGCAAGCGCGTCACCAAGTTGATCGACCGGCTGAACGTGCTCCAGTTCGGGCGCGGGCCGAAGCGCAAGAAGAAGTAGACTCTGGCCGCATTCGCCCTCGCGCTGGGCGGCAGCCTCGCGTGGGGCCTCGCCGATTTCCTCGGGGGGATCCAGTCCCGCAAGCTCGCCGCGCTCGTCGTGGTGTTCGGCTCGCAGCTGGCCGGGCTCGCGATCGTGAGCGTGATCATCCTGGTTCGCGGCGACGGCCCGCCCGCCGGCAGCGACTGGGCGTTCTACGCGGCGGCCTCGGGCGCGGCGGGCGCCGTAGGTCTCGCCGCCTTCTACCGCGGGCTCGCGATCGGCGCGATGGGCGTGGTGGCGCCGATCTCGGCCATCGCCGCAGTCGTGCCCGTGGTGGTTGGGGTCGCAAGCGGGGAGCGGCCGGGAGCGCTCCAGTTCGCCGGCATCGCGATCGCGATCACCGGTGTGGCCCTCACCTCGCTCGAGGCCCCCGAGGAAGGCGCCTCGGCGCGGCTCGCGGCAGGCGTCCCTCTCGCCCTGGCGGCGGCGCTCGGATTTGGCCTGTTCTTCGTGTTCATGGACCGGGCGAGCGACGCCGACGTCGGCTGGGCGTTGTTCGCGAACCGCTGCACGGGCGTGTCGCTGCTCCTGCTCGCGGTGTTGGTCGTGCGCCCCGGTCGCCCCGACCGGCGCTCGGTGGGGCTGGTGGCGCTCGTAGGGGTGCTCGACACGAGCGCGAACGGCATGTTCGCAATCGCCTCCACGAAGGGCCTCGTGTCGCTCGTGGCGGTGCTCGGCTCGCTCTACCCGGTGGTCGTGATCGCCCTGGCCCGCTTCGTGCTCCAGGAGCGCCTGCGCCGGATCCAGCTGGTGGGCGCCGCGCTGGCGCTCACGGGCGTCGCGCTCATAAGCGCCGGTTAGATTCCCCCCGATGGCGAAGGCCGGCGACACGATCGAGAACCGGTGGACGGGGCAGCGCATCACGTTCGTGCGCACCTCCGCGGACACCGGCGGCGAGGTGCTCGAGCTCGAGAGCCTCATGCCGGGCGGTGGACCGATGCCGCCCTCGCACCTGCACCCCGGCCAGGCCGAGCACTTCGAGGTGCTCGAGGGCGAGGTCGAGGCGGGCATCGGCGGCGAGCGGCGCGTGTACGGCGCGGGCGAGCGCTTCGACATCCCCGCCGGCACGCCGCACGACATGCGCGCCGCCGCCGATGCCGACGCGCGCGTGAAGTGGGAGACCCGGCCCGCCCTGCGCACCGAGCACTTCCTCGAGGCGGCGTTCGGCCCCGAGCCCGGACCGCACCTGCTCGAGGAGTACGCGGCCGAGTTCCGTTTAGCGGAGCTCGAGCCCGAGTAGCGCTTCGAGGCGGGGGATGGTGGTGTCGGCGCCGCGGTGGAGCACGGCCGTCATCCCCACGGCCTCGGCGCCCTCGCAGTTCTCGCGCAGGTCGTCCACGAACACGCAGTCGCCGGGGGCGAGCCCGACTCGCTCGGCCCCGAGCTCGTAGATGTCGGGGTTCGGCTTGTGCATGCCCTCCTCACCGGAGATCACCACGCCGTGGAAGAGCTCCGGGAACTGCGAGCGGTCGTAGCGCCCCTCGCCGAGGGAGTTGGAGATGAGCCCGGTGCGGATGCCGGCGGCCTTGGCGCTGCGCACGGCCGCGAGCATCGGCTCGTCGGCCTGCATGCCGGCGAACATCCGGTCGACCAGGCCCTCGGTGTCGGCCACGCCGAGCATCCCGCCGAGCTGCGCCGCGAAGTCGGCCTCCGCGATGTCGCCGGTCTCGACCGCGCGCAGCAGCTTCAGGGTGTCCGGGTTCTCGCGGAACAGTGAGACGAGCGCGTCGGGGTCGAGCCCCTCCGTGTCGCAGAAGCCGCGGAAGGAGTCGAACACGTTGGAGGTGAGCACACCCCCGAAGTCCACCAACAGGCCCTTCACCCGAGCGCGATCTCCTTCGCCTTGTCGGCGAGCATCGGCACTCCCTCGTCGAAGAGGCCCAGGTAGGCGTCGTCGGAGTTGCCCTGCATGAAGCGCTTGTAGTTGCCCTCCATGAACACCGCCGCCTTCCACAGCGCCAGCGCGCCATACCAGTTGAGCGCGGCCATCGAGCGCCCGCTGCCCTCCTCGTAGCGTGCGATCAGCTCGGCGCGGGTCATGAAGCCCTCCTGCCGCGTAACCGCCGACAGGCTCGAGAACGAGGTGTCTTGCGGATCGCCCTCCTCCGCCCAGGTCACCGCGAGGTAGCCGACGTCCGCGAGCGGGTCGCCGATCGTCGCGAGCTCCCAGTCGAAGATCGCCAGCAGCCGTGCGGGGGCTTGGCTCGCGAGCATCACGTTGCCGAGCCGGTAGTCGCCGTGGACGATCGTGGCCTCGGGGGAGTCCGGCTTGTTCTGGGCCAGCCAGTCGCCGACCTCCTGCACCACGGGCACCTCGCGCGTCTTGTTGTGCTCCCACAACCCGTTGAAGCGGCGTAGCTGGCGGTCGAGGTAGCCGGTCGGCTTTCCGAAGCCCTCGAGGCCGGCCGCACGCCAGTCGGCGGCGTGTACCTCGACGAGCCCGTCCACCAGCTCCTCGCACGCGCGCCGGCGCTCCTTCGGGGTGTCGAGCGCGGGCGGCATCGCGCTCGTGACGACGGTGCCCTCGACGTACTCCATGACGTAGAAGGGCACGCCGAGCACGTCCTCGTCGTCGCAGGCCGCGAGTACCCGCGGCGTGCGCACGTCGGCGCCCTCGAGCGCCGTGAGCAGCCGCGCCTCGCGCAGAACATCGTGCGCGGAGGGGGGCAGCGGGGGCCGCGGCGGACGGCGCAGCACCACGGATTCGCCGCCGCGCCCGATCCGGTAGGTGATGTTCGAGTGCCCCTCGCCGATGCGCTCCGCCTCGATCGGGCCCGCGCCGATTCCCTCCCCATCGAGATAGGACTCGAGGGGTTCTCTC
>JACCYP010000106.1 GCA_013696425.1 Thermoleophilaceae bacterium | reverse complement strand
GTGCCGCCGCGGCGCCTGCGCCGGCGCGGGCCGGTCTTCGATGCGCCGGGTGCATTGCGCGATCCGCGCGGGCGTCCCGGGCCACGGCGCGCGGGTGCGGTGCCGCCGAGCTCGGCGAGCGCGCGCTCGAGCCGGCCCTCCTGGTCGCGTAGCGCCTTCAGCTGTTCCTCGAGCGCGGTGCGCGCTTCACTCAGATAATCCGTGGCCATACTGTCAACTCCTAACGGTGAAAACTTGCGTGTAAAACTGACTGTAATAGGTGAAGGTGAGGTAGCCGCCACCTCTGCAGCGCTGGTTGCAGCACTCGACCTCGCCGACGTCGTGCTGATGGGCGGCTCCGATGACCTCGCGGCGGACCTGAACGCCGCCGGCGCGCTCGCCGAGTACGAGCCGCGCGTGATCGCGGGCGAATGGAACGACACTGACGGCTCGGACATCATCCTGCTGGCCGACGGCGACGTGGATGGCGCCGCGGCGCAGATCCGTGACCGCTCGCCCGACGCCGTGGTACTGGTGGCGAACGACCCGATCGAGGTCACCTGCCACGCCATCGTTCGCCTCACCTCGTTCCCGCGCCAGCGCGTGATCGGCATGGCCGGCCTTCCAGAGGTCGGCGCCGCTCGCCATCGCCGCGCCGTCGAGCGCCAGGGCTCGGTCAAGGACGAGCGCGACGCCGGCTGGGACGAGGAGGGCCCCCCGGGGCCGTGGGCGATGTCGCACGGGGTGGCGCGTGTGCTCGACACGATCGTGCGCGACTCGCGCCGCATCATGCGCCTCAGCGCGCTGTGCCAGGGCGAGTACGGCATCGACAACCTCTTCGCCACCGTGCCGGTGCGCGTGGGGCGGGAGGGCATCGTCGAGATCGTGGAGGTCGAACTCTCCGAGGAGCGCCAGAGCGCTTTACAGCGGGCCGCGGGGGCTGT
The DNA here is from genome assembly GCA_013696425.1 of Thermoleophilaceae bacterium. GTDB lineage: Bacteria > Actinomycetota > Thermoleophilia > Solirubrobacterales > Thermoleophilaceae > JACCYP01. Next base: position 14,001 of record JACCYP010000106.1, on the reverse strand, counting down.
GAGAAAGGCTCTCCACCCCTGAAGCGCGGCACGAGGCCGCGGCGTAGCGTTCGAGGCTCGCGCCTTCGGCGCTCGCCTGAAATGCAGCAAAAAAGGGGAGGGCCGGGCGGTGCTCGGTCGCGCGCGGGGCGGATCCGGGTGAACGATCCTGCTTTGACCACCCACACGGTGGTCAGGGCAGGATTGTGGCTTCGTCCGGCCCAGGCGTGGCGCGTTGCCGCTGGCGCCGAGGCGCCAGCCAGAACCGCCCCGGACACCTCTTCATTGCTTCAGTCCGAGCGCCGCAGGCGCGAGCGGCCTACCCGTCGCGCTCGAGAAACGCCTTCAGCTTCAGCAGCGACTTCTCGGTCTCTTTCGCCGCCGATCCCGACACCGCCCGGCCGGCCATCTTGCCGAGCGCCCCGCCGGGCAGCTCGTACTCGTTGAAGTAGGAGAAGCGGGTATGGCCCGCGTCTGTCTTCTCGAGCGAGTAGCGGATGTTGGCCTTCGTCTTCATCGGGCCCTGGCCCTCCCACACCACCCGCTCCGGCTTCTTCGTCTCGGTCACCTTCCACCTCACGGAGAACTTCTGGCCCGCGACCTTCAGCTTCTGGTGTAGCTCCGAGCCCTTGCGCAGATCGCCCTCCGGGCCGTCCTCGAGCCCCTGGTGGATGGTCACCCAGCGGCGCAGGCAGTCGGGGTCCATCAGCACGCCGTAGACCTTCTCCGGCGGTACCTCGATCTCGATGTCGCGCTCCACCTTCATCTGCCTAACGGGCCGCCAGGGGCTCGGCGGCCTCCCACTCACGGAGCGAGCGCTCGATCGCGCGGTCGAAGGAGTGCAGGCGCACGTTGTCGTAGACCTCGGCGGCGCCGGCCTCCGGCCGCGGCAGCAGCTCGTGCTCGAGCGACTCCATCAGCGGCCGCACCAGCTCGAGCGGCTGCTCGGCGATCTTTGCGACCACCGCGCTCGCGGCCGGCGTCTGGGTCAGGCCGAACCGCACCGGCACGCGCCCGACGCCCATGTGGTCAGCGATCCGCTCGATCATCCCCGCGTAGGTGACCACGTCTGGGCCCGCGATGTCCAGAGACCGGCCCGCGGCGGCGAGGGTCGAGGGCGTGGCGGCGAGGTAGGAGATCGCGTCGCGCTCGTCGATCGGCTGGGTGCGGTTCTCGCGCCAGGCGGGGAAGGGGAGCACGCGTAGCTTCTCCACGAGCCGCACGAGCACGCGGAAGGATGAGGAGCGGGCGCCGATCAGGATCGAGGCGCGCAGCGCGGTCGAGTCGGGCAGGCCCTCGAGCAGGATCTGCTCGACCTCCAGGCGCGAACCCAGGTGGGAGGAGGGCGTGGCATCCGAGGGCACGAACCCGCCGAGGTATGCCATCCGCTTCACACCCGCCGACTGCGCCGCGGTCACGAAGTTCTCGGCGGCGAGCCGGTCGCGGGCGGCGTAGTCGTCGTCATCAGCCCGCTCCATCGAGTGCACGAGGTAGTAGGCGAAGTCGCAGCCATCGAGCGCCTGCTCGAGCCCTTCGCCCGTGAGCAGATCCCCTTGGGCGCCCTCGACGTCATCGGGCAGCCTCGAGGTGTCGCGCGCGAGCGCGCGCACGGCGCGGCCCTCGGAGCGCAATCGCTCGAGCAGGCGTCCGCCGACGTATCCGGTTGCTCCGGTGATCAGTTCCATAGAGAGTGCGCCCGTGGATACGGAGTTCCTCAACGTCGCCGATTACGAACGGCTCGCCGAGCAGGCGCTCGAGCCGGGACCCTACGGCTACTTCGCCGGGGGCGCGTGCGACGAGCGCACCCTGCGCGACAACGTGGACGCCTACGGGCGCTGGCAGCTGCGTCCGCGGATGCTCGTGGACGTGAGTGAGGTGACCACCGAGACCACCGTGATGGGAGCCCCGGCCTCGATGCCGCTGCTGGTGGCGCCCACCGCCTTCCAGAAGCTCTGCTCGCCCGAGGGCGAGGCGGCCACCGCCCGCGCCGCGGCGGCCGCCGGCACGGTCATGTGCCTCTCGACGCTCGCCACCAGCGCCCCGGCCGAGGTGGCCGCGGCGGCGCCCGGCGGGCGGCGGTGGTTCCAGGTGTATGTGTTCAAGGACGAGGGGATCACGCGCGCGCTGGTGGACCAGGCGGTCGAGTCCGGCTTCGAGGCGCTCGTGCTCACCGTCGACGCACCGGGCGCCGGCGGCCGGCGCGAGCGCGACCTGCGCACCGGGTTCGAGATACCCGCCGGAACCGGAGTGCCGAGCCTCGATGCCGCCTTCGGCGGGCGGTCGGTGACGGTGTCGGAGGCATTCGCCGCGATGGACGCGACGCTCACGTGGCCCGACCTCGAGCGGATCGCCGGCCTCACCGAGCTGCCGCTGCTCGTGAAGGGGGTGCTCACCTCCGAGGACGCCGCGCTCGCCTGCGAGCACGGGGCCGACGGCGTGATCGTCTCCAACCACGGCGGGCGCCAGCTCGACGGCGTGCCGGCGACCCTCGACGCGCTCCCCGAGGTGGCCGAGGCGGTCGAGGGGCGGATCGAGGTGCTCGTGGACGGCGGCGTGCGGCGGGGCACCGACGTGGTGAAGGCGCTTGCGCTCGGCGCGCGCGCCGCGCTCATCGGGCGGCCGGTGCTGTGGGGCCTGGCCGCGCGCGGGGAGGAGGGCGTCACCGGCGTGCTCGAGCTGATGCGGGAGGAGATCGCGCTCGCCCTGAGGCTGGTCGGCGCGCCCGCGCCGCAGGCCGTCGCGCGCGAGCACGTCCAGCGCGCCCCCCACTAGCTCACGCAAAGAGCGGGAGTTTTTACCGCCGTGTGAAAAAACCCTGGAAATTGCGGATGACCGAAATTCCCCCCATTTGCGGATTCGCGGCTGGTGGAGGGGGGCGAACTCAGGCAGTATCGACCGCGGTTTGGCCCACTCGCGAAAGAAGACCCAGAAGGCCTCGTGTGAAGACTGCTTCTTCCGCAAGCACGGCCTCTGCGCGCTGAAGCTTGCGGGTCCCTGCACCACCTTCAGGCCGGCCGAGCGCAACCTCGCGCCCGAGCGCCAGCTCGCGTTCGTGTTCCGCACCGAGCGCACCCGCGCGACCTACGCCTTCCCCCAGCCCGAGTAGCCGCGCGCGCCAGCGCTTTCCCAGGCTTCGCAAAGTGCGACTTCCCGGGACTAGGGTTGAGCACGTGCGCTTGACCATTCTCGGCAAGTCCCCCTCGTGGCAGGACGCGGACGGCGCGTGTTCGGGGTACCTCCTTCAGGAGCACGACACGACGCTGTTGATCGACTGCGGCAACGGGGTGTTCTCCAAGCTGCGCCGCTTCCGCGACTACACGCGCGTAGACGCCGTCGTGATCTCCCATCTGCACGCCGACCACTTCCTCGACCTCGTGCCCTACTCCTACGCGCTCACCTACGCCCCCCGCCAGCAGCCGGTACCCGTCGACCGCTGGCCCGGCACCGACCATCCGGCGCGCCCGCGGCTGATCGTGCCGAAGGGAGCAACCGACACCTTCCGCCAGGTGTGCGGCGCGTGGGGCCAACCCGAGCTGATCGAGAACGCGTTCGAGGTGGAGGAGTACGAGTCCGACTCGACGCCCGAGGTGAACGGGATGAAGATCTCCTTCCACGAGGTGCCGCACTTCCTCGAGACCCACGCCATCTCCGTCGAGTCCGCGAACGGCGGCGGGCGGTTCGCGTTCGGCGCCGACTGCAGCCCCACCGAGGACCTGATCGAGTTCGCGCGCGACGCCGACCTGTTCATGGTCGAGGCCACGCTCCCGCGCCCTGAGCGCACCGGCATCCGCGGCCACCTCACCCCGGCGGAGGCCGGCGAGCACGGCCGCGCCGCGGGCGTGAAGCGCCTCGTGCTCACCCACATCTCGGACGAGCTCGACGAGCTGTGGGCGCGCGACTGCGCGGCGGACGCCTTCGGCGCTCCCGTGGACGTGGCGCGCGAGGGCGCCACGTACGAAATTTAGGCCGCTCCGCGCTGGGTAGCCTCACGGCCATGGCAAGCGAACGCGATCTCTTCGCCAACTTCGAGCGGATGCGCCGCGACATCGACGAGCTTTTCGGCGACGTGTTCGAGCGCTCGGGGTTCTCGCCCGCGCGCGGGTTTCTCCCGCCGGTCGACGTCTACTACAAGGGCGACCCGCCCTCGGCCGTGGTGCAGGCCGACCTCGCCGGCATCGACATCGCCGAGGTCGGCCTCGAGATCCGTGGCCGTCAGCTGCTGATCGCCGGCGAGCGCCGCGCGCAGCAGTCGGAGGGCCGCCTCTACCAGCAGATCGAGATTCCGCACGGGTTCTTCCGGCGCGTGGTGGAGCTCGGCGCCGACGTGCTCGCCGAGCAGGCGAGCGCAACCTACGACGACGGCATCCTCACCGTCGTGATCCCGCTGCGCCCGGACGACGACCCCGTCCGCCAGGTGCCGATCAGGTCTCAGGACCGGCCATGAACATCCCCATCGCCACACCCGGTGAGGAAGAGGTGATCGACCTCGGCGCGACCCTCCCGCCCGCACTCCCGGTGCTTCCGCTGAAGGACACGGTGCCGTTCCCGGACACGCTCACTCCGCTGGCGGTCGGCCAGGAGCGCTCCGTGCAGCTCGTGAACGACGTGCTCGCCGGAAACCGCATGCTCGTGATGGTCGCCTCGCGCGATCCCGACCTGGACGAGCCCGGCCCCGAGGATCTCTACGAGGTGGGCGTGGCGGGCATCGTCGCGCGGATGCTGAAGGTGCCCGACGGCACACTGCGGATCCTCGTCCAGGCCACCCAGCGGGTGCGCATCGAGCGCTTCTCGGCGACCGAGCCCTACCTCGTGGCGGCCATCCAGGAGGAGCCCGACGTGCTTGAGCCGTCGGCCGAGCTCACCGCGCTCACCCGCAACATCCAGGGCACGTTCTCCCAGATCATCGAGGAGTTGCCCTACCTGCCGGAGGAGCTCCAGGTGGCCGTCGCGAACCTCGACGAGCCCGCCGAGCTCGCGCACATGATCGCCGGCGCGCTGCGGATCCCGACCGAGGAGAAACAGGGCCTGCTTGAGGAGCGCGACGTGTCAAAGCGGCTGCGGCGGCTCTCGGAGATCCTCGCGCGCGAGCACGAGGTGATCTCGCTCGGGACGAAGATCCAGTCGCAGGTCCACGCCGAGATGGACAAGAGCCAGCGCGAGTACTTCCTGCGCCAGCAGATGAAGGCAATCCAGGAGGAGCTCGGCGAGGTGGACGAGGTCGCCGCCGAGGCGGCGGACCTGCGCGAGCAGATCCAAGCCGCCGGGCTGCCGGAGCACATCCAGACCGTGGCCGACCGCGAGCTCGCGCGCCTCGAGCGGCTGCCGCCACAGGCGGCCGAGCACGGCGTGATCCGCACCTACATCGAGTGGATCGCCGAGATCCCGTGGTCGAAGTCGACTCCCGATGACATCGACCTGAAGAAGGCGCGGCGCGTGCTCGACCGCGACCACTACGACATCGACCCGGTGAAGGAGCGCATCCTCGAGTTCCTCGCGGTGCGCAAGCTGAACCCCGACTCGGGCTCGGCCATCCTCTGCCTCGCGGGCCCGCCCGGAGTCGGCAAGACCTCCCTCGGGCGCTCGATCGCCGACGCGATGGGGCGGAAGTTCGAGCGCATCTCGGTGGGCGGTATGCGCGACGAGTCGGAGCTGCGCGGCCACCGCCGCACCTACATCGGCGCGATGCCGGGCGTGATCGTGCGCTCGCTGCGCGATGCCGAGTCGAACAACCCGGTGCTGATGATCGACGAGATCGACAAGATGGGCGCGGACTTCCGCGGCGATCCCGCGAGCGCGATGCTCGAGATCCTCGACCCCGAGCAGAACAACGCCTTCCGCGACCACTACCTCGACCTGCCGCTCGACCTCTCCAAGGTGATGTTCATCACCACGGCGAACCAGCTCGAGCCGATCCCCGGTCCGCTGCGCGACCGCATGGAGGTGATCCAGCTCGCCGGCTACACCGAGGCCGAGAAGCTCCAGATCGCCAAGCGCTATCTCGTGAAGCGCCAGGTGAAGCGAAACGGCCTAGCGCCGTCGAAGATCGAGTTCACCGATGCTGCCCTGAAGCTCGTGATCGAGGGCTACACGCGCGAGGCAGGGGTGCGCAACCTCGAGCGCGAGATCGGCGCGGTCTGCCGCAAGGTCGCGCGTGAGTACGCCGAGGGCAGGCGCAAGCGGAAGCGGATGATCACCCCGCGGGCGGTTGGCGAGATGCTCGGCCGCCGGCGCGTCACCCCGGACGTCGCCCGGCGCACGGGCGGGCCCGGCGTGGCGACGGGCCTGGCGTGGACGCCGGTCGGCGGCGACGTGCTCTTCGTCGAGGCGACCTCATACCCCGGCAAGGGCGCGCTGCAGGTCACCGGCCAGCTCGGCGACGTGATGCGCGAGTCGGCCTCGGCCGCTCTGTCGTGGGTAAAGGCGCACGGACGCGGGGTGCCGGAGGAATGGTTCGCCGACCACGACCTCCACGTGCACGTGCCTGCGGGGGCGATCCCCAAGGACGGGCCGAGCGCCGGCGTGACGATGGCCACCGCGCTCACCTCGCTCGTGTCGGGCCGGCCTGTGCGCTCGGACACGGCGATGACCGGCGAGATCACCCTCACCGGCAACGTGCTGCCGATCGGCGGGCTCAAGGAGAAGGCGCTCGCCGCGCAGCGCGCCGGCATCAAGCGCGTGATCGCGCCGAAGGCGAATCAGGGCGACGCCGAGGACTTCCCGCCGAACCTCCTGAAGGGCATCGAGTTCCTCTGGGTCGACACGATCGAGAAGGTGCTTCGGGAGGCTCTGGAGCCCCTCGAGGAGAAGCCCGCAAAGCGCGCGAATCGCGCCGGATCGCAATCCGTGCGAATCGCAGCCTCCGAACCCGGGTAGTCTCCCGGCTGTCAAGCGGAATTCCTCGAGGAGAGCTATGGCATCGAAGAAGAAGAAGGCCGCAAAGGCCGGAGCGGGAGCCCTTTCGACCGGTATGGCCGTGAAGGACAACCCGTACGTGCAGCGCCTCGTCGAGGACGATGAGCTGCGCGAGAACCTCCGCACGGCGTTCGAGTCAGCCAAGAAGGCCTATGGCCGGATGGCGAATGGCAAGGGCCCTGCGAAGGCGATCATGGATGACAAGAAGACCCAGAAGGACCTGAAGGAGACAGCGAACTCGCTCCGCGAGGCCGCCGACTCCCTCAGGGGCGCGAAGAAGAAGCGCAAGCGCCGTCCGGGCCGGGTCCTTCTCGTCGTCGTAGTGGGAGCGGGCCTTGCGCTCGCCCTCAGCGAAAGCACGCGCAAGAAGGTTCTCGACGGGCTGTTCGGGGCCGAGGAGGAGTTCGAGTACACCTCGAGCACCACTCCGGCTTCATCGGGCAGCAATTCGACGGGCGAGCCCGTGGGCTCCACCTCGTCGTCGTCGTCGGGCTCGGACGACGGCTAGCGCCGGCGCCCGAGACCAGAGTGCTGGAGAAGGGGCGCCTCAGGGCGCCCCTTCTGCTTGTCTAGGGACCGATGGAGGCCTCGACCAAGCAGGCGCCGCGCAAGCTCGATTCCGATAAGGCGCAGCGGATCGTCGCCGCGATGCGCGAGAGCGTGGCCGTGCGCGGTGCGGCGGCCTCGACCTTCGACGCGGTGGCGGCCGAGGCGGGCGTGTCGCGCGGTCTTCTCCACTACTACTTCGGCTCCAAGGAGCGGCTGCTCGTGGAGGTCGTGCGCCACGACTGCGCGCTGCGGATGGAGTCCCTCGGAGCGCAGCTCGTCGCCGCCACGTCGGTCGAGGACATCGTCACCGCGCTGTCCTCCGAGCTCGAGGAGTACCTCGACCCGACCAACAACACGATCATCTTCGAGCTGTTCTCGGCCTCGCGGCACAACGAGGAGCTGCGCGTGGAGATGGCCGAGCTCTACCGCCAGATCCGCGGCAAGGCATCCGCCGCCCTCGAGGAGAAGGAGCGCGAGGGAGTGGTGACGCTGCGCCACGGCGCGGAGGCCACGATCTCGATGCTTTTCGCGCTCGGCGACGGCTTCGTGCTCCAGCTCGTGTCGGACCCGGAGTGGGACAGCGCGCAGGCCTTCGCGGCCGGCTTCGACATCGCGCGCTACCTCCTCGGCGCCGGCGAATAGGCGCCACACCGCTCGTTTGAGGCTGCGGACGCGGGTACGGGTTCCGTATGCCCACAGACATCACCACACATGACGGCGTAAAGCTCAACATCGAGGACACCGGCGGTGACGGTCGCCCCGTCGTGCTCATTCACGGCTGGCCGCTCTCCGGCGAGTCCTGGTCGCACCAGATCGGCCCGCTCGCCGACGCGGGCTATCGCGTGATCACCTACGACCGGCGCGGCTTCGGCGCCTCGGACAAGCCCGACTCCGGCTACGACTACGACACCTTCGCGGCCGATCTCGGCGCTGTGCTCGACGGCCTCGGCCTCAAGGACGCGACGCTCGTCGGCTTCTCCATGGGCGGAGGGGAGGTGGCCCGCTACCTCGGCTCGCACGGGAGCGAGCGCGTGTCCGAGGCGGTCTTCGCCGCTGCGGTTCCGCCGTTCCTCCTGAAGACGGACGACAACCCCGACGGCGGCCTCGACGAGGACACGATCGAAGGGTGGCGCGGCGCGATCGCCGAGGATCGCGACGGATTCATGGAGGAGTTCAGCAAGGGCTTCTTTTCGGCCGGAGACGAGCTCAAGGTCTCCGAGGAGGAGCGCCAGGAGGCGAAGGCGCTCTCCGAGCCCGCATCGCTCACCGCCTTCCGGGAGTGCGTCACCGCGTTCGGCACGACCGACTTCCGGGGCGACCTCGAGAAGATCGACGTGCGCACGCTCGTGATCCACGGCGACAGCGACGCCACGGTGCCCGTCGAGATCTCGGGCAAGCGCACGGCCGAGATGGTGGACGGCGCCGAGCTCGAGGTGATCGAGGGCGGCCCGCACGGGCTGAACGCCTCGCACGCCGACGAGTTCAACTCGAAGCTGATCACGTTCATGGCCTGAGCTGGGAGCCGGCGCGCGGCTGCCCACCATATGGGCGGGCTAGGCAGGACGGTGCCGGCAGATCCGCCCCGCGCACGCCCGCAACCCCTCGGACCTCCCCTGGGTGCCCGCGGTCCGAGCGCCGCAGGCGCGAGTTACGCCGCAGCCGCGCCGAGCGCCGGCGCCTCGACGTCGTGCTCCGCGAGGAACTCGTCGAGGTAGAGCCACGTCGAGTTGCGCGCCGAGCGGCCGGTGAGCACGCCGAGGTGGCCGCCGGGGGCGGTCTCGTAGCGCACCGACTCCGCGTTGGGCAGCAGCTTGGTGATCACCTTCACCGCCGCCTTGGGGGCGAGCACGTCGCCGTTGCCCGCGACCGAGATCACGGGCTGCTTCACATCCGCGAGGTCGATCTCGCGGTCATCGATGTTGAGCTTGCCCTCCGCCAGCTCGTTCACGCGGAAGAAGCGGTGGTAGAGCTGGCCGAAGGTGCGGCCGGGGTAGGCGAGCATGTTGCTCATGTAGTTGTCGACGGCCTCGACCTGCGCGAGGAACTCGCGGTCGCGGATGTGCTGTGCGAGCACGATCGGCTTGGTGATGAGCTTGTCGACGGCGCTCAGCCGGAACGCGGTCGAGACGAGCGGCGCGGGCGCCCCGCCGAGCGCGCGGTAGAGGCCGGTGACGAGCGCCCCGCCGGTGAGCTTGCCGAGCTGGCGGATGGGGGCCATAAGCCGCACGCGCTCGAAGTCGAACGGGCTCGCGATGAGCGCCACCGAGCGCACCGGGAGCTCCTGATGGGCCGCGACAGCGAGCATCGACATGATCCCGCCGAGGCACCAGCCGACCAGCTGCACCGACTCGCCGGAGTCCTCGGCCACGTCGTTCACCGCGTTCGGGATCACGTCGTCGATCCAGTGCTCGAGGCCGAGCGCGCGGTCGGAGTAGGAGATCGGGCCGTAGTCGAGCAGGTATGTGGGGAAGCCCGACTCGAGCATGTGCTCGGCCACCGAGCAGCCCTTGCGCAGATCGAAGCAGGTGGCCGGCGCGGCGAGCGGCGGCACGAGCAGCACGGGCGCATGGCGTGCCGGGCGGGCGCCCGCGTGCATGTACTTGTAGACCGTGCGCTGGGGGCCCTCGTCGATGATCGACGCGGGCGTGCGCGAGAGGTCGGCCACGCCGCCGCCGAAGAGCAGGTCCCAGGCGTTCGCGCCCGCGTCGGCGACCTCCTCGAGGGGAGGAAGCACGCGCCGGGCCACGGACTCGATTGCCCTGGGGGAGGGGACCAGACTCGCCATCAGGACCCTCATTGTCTCAGGCGGCGCGCACGAGCGGCTCAGGGAAGCTGAGAAGCAGCTCCGCGAACCGGTCCGGCGCCTCGACCTGGGGGCAGTGGCCGCAGCGCTCGATCACCTCGACCTGGGTCTCCGGGAGAGCGTTCACCACCCGCTGCGCGCCGCCGGAATGGACCATCCGGTCCTGCTTTCCCCAGACCACGAGCACGGGGCATTCGATCTTCTCGAGCTCGAAGGGGTCGCGCAGCTCGGGCATCATCCGGCGGCCGGTGGCGAGGAAGCGCGCGACGTCGGCGCGCTCGCCGAAATGGGAGGCGAAGAGCGAGACCATCTTGGGGTCGACCTTCCGGGGAGAGGCGAACGCGATCGTCCGGTAGATCCGGCCGACCACGTCGGTGAGAATCCGCCGGGGGATCGGCACGGGCGAGGCGAGCAGCGCGCGCACGAGCGGCTCGCGCTCGATGATCGAGAGCCAGCGGGCCATGTCGAGCCCGGCGGGCGCGACCGGCACGATGCCCGCGAGGCCGAGCTCCGGGTTCTGGGCGAGCCGCAGCGCGACCGCTCCGCCCAGCGAGTTGCCCGACGCGATCGCGCCGCCGTCCGGCGCGTAGTGCTCGGTGAGCGCGCGGGCGAAGGCGTCGAGCTGGGGCAGCACCTCGCCCGGCTTGAGGTGCGCGGCGGTGGCGAAGCCGGGGAGGTCGACGGCCACCGCACGGCGGTCCCGGCGCGCGAGGGCGTCGAGCGTGAACCGCCAGGTGTCGGCGGAGTCGGAGAAGCCGTGGAAGAGAATGACCGGCGGACCGTCGCCCTCGAGCTCGAGGAGGCGGGTCTCGTAGCCGGCGAACTGCGCCCGGTGCTCGAACAAGGGCTGCACTACGCAGCCAATCTTGCCGCTAGCTCCGGACCCACCTCCCCGGCGGGCATCCGCACCTGCTCGAGCGTGTCGCGATCGCGCAGGGTGACGGTGCCGTCCTCCATGGTCTGATGGTCGACGGTCACGCCCCACGGCGTGCCGATCTCGTCCTGGCGGCGGTAGCGCTTCCCGATCGAGCCGCCCGTGTCGAACTCCGCCGGCATCACCTTGCGCAGCTCCTCGTAGATCTCGCGTGCGCGTTCGGGCTGGCCGTCCTTGTTCACCAGGGGGAGCACCGCGGCCTTCACCGGCGCGAGGCGCGGATGCAGCCGCACCACCACGCGCTCGCGGCCCTCCACCTCCTCCTCGTCGTAGGCGTCGACCAGGAAGGCGAGCGTCGCGCGGTCGGCGCCGGCGGAGGGCTCGATCACGTGGGGGATGTAGCGCTCGCCGGTGGCGGTGTCGACGTAGTCCATCTTCTGTCCGGAGAACTCCTGGTGGCGGGTGAGGTCGAAGTCGCCGCGGTTGGCGATGCCCTCGAGCTCGGAGAAGCCCATCGGGAACTCGTACTCGACGTCGGCGGTGCCGCTCGAGTAGTGCGAGAGCTCGTCGGCGTCGTGATCGCGCAGGCGCAGCTTCTCCTCCCTGATGCCGAGCTGCTTGTACCAGCCGAAGCGCTCCTCGCGCCAGTAGCGGTACCACTGCTCCGCCTCGTCGGGCGGGACGAAGAACTCGAGCTCCATCTGCTCGAACTCCCGCGTGCGGAAGATGAAGTTGCCGGGCGTGATCTCGTTGCGGAAGCTCTTGCCGGCCTGGGCGATCCCGAACGGCGGCTTCTTGCGCGCGAAGCCGAGCACGTTCTTGAAGTTCACGAAGATGCCCTGAGCGGTCTCCGGGCGCAGGTAGATCTTCGCCCCCTCGTCCGCCACCGGGCCCATGTGGGTCTCGAACATGAGGTTGAACTGCTTGGGCTCTGAGAGATCGCCGTCGCATTCGGGGCACTTGAGCTCGCCCTCGGGCTGGGCCTCGCGCAGGTGGTCGGCGCGCCAGCGACGCTTGCATTTGCCGAGGCACTGCACCAGCGGGTCCGAGAAGCCCTCGAGGTGGCCCGAGGCCTCCCACGTGCGCGGGTGCATGAGGATCGCGGCGTCGAGGGCCACGATGTCGTCGCGCTCCTGGATCAGCGACTTCCACCATTCGTTCTTCACGTTCTGCTTGAGCAGCACGCCGTAATGGCCGTAGTCGTAGGTCGAGGCCAGGCCGCCGTAGATCTCCGATGACTGAAAGATGAATCCGCGCCGTTTGCACAGCGCGACGATCTTCTCCATGGTCACTTCAGGCATTGCGGTAAAGCTATCGGGCGCAATTTGCAGGCTTTCGGGCGATTGGGGGTCAAGTCTGCGGGGTAGAATCGCCGAGGGGAAAATCCGATGGTCTCGAAAGCGCTCAAACCCATTCAGCACGTGACGGCCTGGATCGTGTGGCACTCGACGAAGAAGTCGATGCTGCCCGACCTACGGGAGCCCAAGCTGCCGGAGTAGTCCTAGACTCGTCGGCCATGTCTACGATGCTGGTCACCGCGAAGCGGTAGCAGTGCCGGTCTATGAGTACAAGTGCGAGAAGGGGCACCTCTTCGACGTGATCCAGTCGATGAGCGACGACCCCGTCACGGAGTGCGAGGAGTGCGGCGCACCCGTCCAGCGGGTCTTCCACGCTCCCGCGGTGCACTTCAAGGGCTCGGGCTTCTACAACACCGACTACGGCAAGCAGAAGAAGGGCAAGGCCGCGGAGAACGGCGGCGACTCGGGCAAGTCGAGCGATTCGGGCGACTCGTCCTCGTCATCCGAGAAGAAGTCCGAGAAGAAGAGCTCCGACTCGAAGTCGAAAACCAGCAGCGACTGACTAGCGGTCGCCCTCGAGCGCGCGCACCTGTCGCGTCTTCTGGGAGTCCGCGATGACGAGCGATCCGGCCGGCCCGGGACCCGACGGCAGGAGCACCCGCGTCTTGCCCGAGCCGCCGGTGAGCAGGTCGGTGAACAGTCCGGCCATGCCCGGGCCCTTCAGGTCCGTCTTGATCGTGCGCGGCGCAGCCCAGGCGATCCACGGCGCGCGGGCGAACCCGTTCGGTGACAGCGCGCGCGAGCGGATCGAGGAGAGCACCTGCTGCTGGCGCCGCGCGCGGGCGTCGTCGTTCTCGCCCTTGTTGCACCTGTTCTTGCGCACGCGCGCGAACGCCAGCGCCTGCCGGCCGTTCAGCGTGTGCTCGCCCTTGCGCAGCCGGAACGGCCGGCCGCTGAAGGGGTCCGAGGCGACGCAGCGGCTGAGCTTCACCTTGACCCCTCCAAGCGAGTCGATCAGCTCGGGGAACTCGGTGAAGTTCACCTCGATCACGTGGTTGATCCTCAGGCCGTTGCCCATGAAGCCGCGCACCGTGCGGATCATCAGCGGGGCCCCGCCGAAGGCGTAGGCGGCGTTGATCTTCTGCGGCCCGTGGCCCGGGACGTTCGCCAGCGAGTCGCGCAGGATCGAGAGCCGGCGAACGGTGCCGAAGCCCACGTGCAGGAGCAGAATCGAGTCCGCGCGGCTGGGCCCGCCGGCGCCGGGCTCCTTGGAGCCCTTGGGGCGCGCGTCGGAACCGATCACGAGGATCGTCGACCCGGTGAACAGGCTGCCGCCGCCGTTGAGCGCGCGCTCGGTGCGGTCATCGACGCCCTCGCTGGTCTGTGCGCTCACGAAGAAGAGGACGATCGCGAGCAGGATCCAGCCGACGGCGAGAGCGAGCACGACCTTGATCGCCTTGCCGAAGGAGATTCGCTCGCGCAGCGGGCGCCTCGGCCCCTCCGGGGAGCCGGGATCGGAGCCGAGCTTCTTTTCGCGGAGCTTTCGCAGCTCGCGCAGTCCACTCGGCTCGTCCGACGTGCGGAAG
>JACCYP010000099.1 GCA_013696425.1 Thermoleophilaceae bacterium | reverse complement strand
GAGCACCTTGCCCTTGTCCGGGATCGGCGTCGGGTGGACGACGTCGTAGGTGGAGATCCGGTCCGTGGCGACCAGCAGCAGGCGGTCCTCGCCGTGCGCGTAGATGTCGCGGACCTTGCCCTGGGAGCCTCACTGAGGGGAGGGTACCTGCGCCAAGACCCGCCTTGTCATGTACCGTCGCAGTTGGTACGTGTCTCAGACGCAGTGCGGTCTGGCACTGTTTGCACTTTTGCGTCTTCGGGGAAAGGACTCCACTTATGAAACTTACGGCTCGAATCACCGCTCTATCCTTGGCCACCGTCACAGCGGTTCTGCTCGTGGCGGCTCCGGCCCTAGCGCAGACGGCCGACGGCTCACGATTCACCTGTAGGGGCAGCGCCGCGCGAGTGAACGTGGCCACCCTCGAGCGGGTCGAGCCCGCCGTCGCGAACGGCAACCCCGAGAACGCGAACCCGGACAAGCTCGTCTGCGCCAACGACTTCGAGCAGGTCACGAACCTGTCGATTCCGCCCGGTCCCACTCCGGCGATCGAGGCGGACAGCGCCCAGGCGAGCACCTCGGCCATCCCTTCGACGGGCACGACCTCCATCTCGGCGACCGGCCGCGTGGAGCAGGCGACCGTGCGGCTTCCCGGCGTCGTGATCACGGCCGATGTCACCCAGGCCGAGGCCTCGGCGTCGTGCACCTCGGCGCCCGTGCTCTCGAGCCGCGTGGCCAACGTGCGCATCAACGGCAACCTGATCGACCTCGATCCGCTTGCGGAAGGGCTCGAGACGATCACCACCCCGTCCGGCCAGGTCGTGCGCATCGAGGCGAACAAGACCGTGATCGAGGGCGGGGGCACCGACTTCGCCGTCACCCGCCGCGCGCTCGAGGTCACCCTGCTCGACGCCGCCCAACCGGGCGAGGACGCGCTCACGCGCGCAGTTTTGGGTGAGGCGAAGATCGACGTGCACGGCAATCCGTGCGTCGGCACCCAGCCGCCCACCAACGCCTGCCCGGCAGGCACCGTGCCGCAGGCCGGCGGACCGGCCGGCACGGCCATCTGCGTCCGCACGGACCCCTGTCCCGCGGGAAAGATCACCAACCCGTTCGGCGGCTCGGACTGCGTCATCCTGATTCCGGCCGGCGCCGGTCCGTGCGTGCTCCCTGCATTCGAGCTCGGCGGGACCTGCGTGCTGCTGTTCCGTGGCGAGGACGGCGGCTTCATCGTCCCGCTCAACCAGCTCAAGGGCATCCCGAACAACCACCCCTGCCGCGACAAGCGCTACGGCCCGCCGTTCGCGATCGTCGGCACACAGGGGCCGGACCGGATCACGGGCTCGAACGATCCCGACCGGATCTTCACGCTCGGCGGCAGGGACCGCGTCGACGGCGGACGCGGCGGTGACTGCATCGACGGCGGCAAGGGCAACGACATCCTGGACGGCGCCAACCAGAACGACCGGATCCTCGGAGCCCAGGGCCGCGACATCCTGAACGGCGGCTCGGGCAACGACTACATAACCGGCGAGACCGGCAACGACAAGCTGACCGGCGCCTCCGGCAAGGACCGCCTGCAGGGCGACTCGGGCAAGGACCGCATTAGCGGCGGCCTCGGTAACGACCGCTCCTCGGGCGGCAAGGGCAACGACCAGATCAACACCGGCAACGGTCGCGACAGGGCGTCAGGCGGTGCCGGCAACGACAACATCAACGCAGCCACCGCGGGACCGGCGTCCAAGGTCAACTGCGGCTCCGGGAAACGCGACAAGGCGCGTTTCAACCCGAACGAGCTCCGCACGGTCAGGAAGAACTGTGAGAAGCGGCTGCTTCTCCGCAACGACGGCAAGCGCGTCCGCTAGCGAGAGACTGAGACTCAGCCGGCTTGATACCGAGCACGGGGCCGCCCTCGCGGGCGAAGTCGGCCACCGACTCCATCACGGGCGAGAAGCGGGCAAGCGCCCCGGCGCGCGGGTAGTCCCCGTAGGAGAAGCCGCCGGGGATGACCGCGGCGTCGACCCCTTTCAGCTCACGATCGCCGTGCCAGAGGATCTCCGCATCCGCGAAGCGCCGGCAGGCCTGGAGGGCGTCGACCTCGTCGCAGCTCTCCGGAAAACCTGACTACGCCGAACTTCAAGCGAGCGTGACTACTTCGTAGTCCTCGACCAACGGGTTGGCGAGCAGCTGCTCGCACATCTCCTCGATCCGGCCCGGGTCCTCGGCCTCGAGCTCCACGAGCCGGCCCACGCGCACGTGGGAGACGCCGTCGAAGCCGAGTGCCGGCAGCGCCCGCTCGACCGTCTGGCCCTGGGGATCGAGGATGCTTCATCGGGCTAGAACGGCAAGCGCGAGCAGTCGCCCTTGACCCGCTCGCGCCTCTCGTCGAGCGGGCCCGCCCAGCCTTCGAGGCCCTGTGGTGAGCGGTCGCGGATGCAGTTGTCGTAGTGCCTCTCGCTGGCGTTCCAGAGGCCGGCCAGCAGGATGAGCACGCCGATGATGATGGCCGCCGCCTTCATCGCCTAGAAGGGGATGCGGGAGCAGCCCGCAATCCGCGACTCCCTCGTGCCGCCGGGGCCGGGGTCCCAGCGCCGCAGTATCTCTACCGCGTGTTTGCTGGTGATCGGTTTGGTGGTCGCCTTCGCCGCGTTGATGCAGGAGTTGTAGTGGCGCTCGCTTGCGTCCCAGCAACGCCGCCTTCACGAGCGCAAGCCTACCCGCGTGGATCACAGGGCCGAATCCTTGGCGCGCCCCGCCCCGCCCCGCCTACCCCATCTCTGCATGCGCTAGTAATCCACTACTCCGAGCGCCCACAGGGCTCCGCGTCGGGGCTCCGCGTCGGCGAAAGCGATCGGCCGTGCCGGATCCTGTGACGGGCACTTTCCCCAACGTCACAGGCTTGTGACGTTGTGACGGCAAAGTTAGGGGGGTGCCCCCAAGCTCTATGCGCCTCGGCCTGAGAGGCCGTCCCGAGCGCGACAGAGACTGTCCCGAGAGCAACCCTTGATCCCTGCTCCGAGGAGACCAGGACGTGAGGCGCGTTCTCGGGCCGCTCGCCCAGGCTGCCGCGAAACACGACGTTGCCGTCGTCGGAGTGATGCACCTCAACAAGGGGGACACCACCGATGTTTCTCGCCCGCGTCAGTGGCTCGGTCGGCTTCACTGCGGCTGCGAGGAGCGTGGTGGTGCTCGCGCGCGACCCAGAGGACCCAGAGGGCGAGACGGGCTCCAGGCGCGTGATCGCCCATGCGAAGTGCAACGTCGGCCCGCTCGCGCCTTCGCTGTGTGCTCGCATCGAGCCTCGCCTAGTCCAGGCTGACTGTGGCACGAACCTTGAGACGAGTCGGGTGGTCCTGCTCGGCGAGACCGCCCAATCGGCGCGTGACCTGCTGGAGCAGCCAGGCAGCTCCGAGGAGCGCAGTGCCCGCGACGAGGCGGCCGGGTTCCTTCGCGCTGAGCTGGCCAACGGCCTCGTGCCCACCCGCACCCTGAAGGCAGCGGCCAGCGAGGCCGCGGGCTGTCATGGCGCACGGTTGAGCGGGCCAAGAAGCTGGTCGGCGCAAAGGCAGAGAAAGACTCTCTCGGCGGCTGGCAGTGGTATCTGCCCGCCACCCCTGCCCCTAAGACTGCGGCTGGCGGTCTTGGCTCTCTTCCCTCTCTAGAGCCTTTAACTCCGCCACCAACTCCGCCACCGCCAGCCCTAGTAGCCACCCTGACGGCCTTAACTGCAGGGAGACCGCCAACGGCACAAGGCCCGTGGTTGACGCATCCGAGGAGGAAGTGTCGGAGGCCGCGCGGCTGAGCACGAAGTTCGGCACAGAGGTCGGCGATGGCTAATCGGATAGGCCGGTGAGCCGCGCCCAGCGCGCCGCCACCGCCGGATCGGCGCCCTTCACGAGGTCGAGGAACCCGGCCGTGTCGATCACCCCGTAGCGGTGGCGCGACACCTCGGTGGCCAGCAGCGCGAGGAAGCGCCTGCGGCCGAGTGCGCGCGCCAGGACGCTCAGCGCGCACGCCCCGCGTTCGTAGACCACGTCGACGTAGGCCTCCGGGTGGTCCTCGAAGAAGGCGAGGCTGCGTCCGAGCCACCCGCGGTAGCGGCCAAGCGGATCCGCGCGATCGCATTCGTAGTGGCCCGGCACGAGCTGGGCTTCGCTCCAGGATGCGAACGACTCGTCGAGCCAGGGGGACCGGAACTGGTCGTTCCCGACGATCGCGTAGAACCACTGGTGGGCCACCTCGTGCGCGACGGTCGCGCGATCCGGGTCGGTGAACACGATCTCGGGTACCTCCTGGCTCGATTCGCCGAGCCCGGTGATGACGAGGTCGAGCTCCGGCGAACCGTATGCGCCGTACCACCGCGAGTAGGCCCTCACCGCGTCCCTCGCGTGGCCGAGCGCCTGCCGCGCCCGGGCGGCGGAGGTGCGTGAGGAGAAGAGCACGCGCACCCGGACCCCGTCGACCGTGGCGCTGCGGTGCCTCAGCCGGCCGATCGCAAAACCGAAGTCGCGCGCGCGAGGGGTTGATGCCCTGACCACCCGCTCGCCGCCTTCGAGCGCGCTCGAGGACTCTGCGCCCGTGCTCGCAGCGTCGAGCCATGCCGGCATCCGGATGGTCGCGCGCCACGCGGCCGCGAGGCTGAACGCCGGGTCTCCGACCGCGGTGTCGGGATCGAGGTGCCAGCCGTGCGAGTCGCGCACGGCCATCACCGGGACCACCCGGCCGAAAAGATCCACCCCGGCGCTACGGCCGAACAGGGACTCCGAGCGCGGCGCGCGGGCCGTGAGGCCGAGCTTCACCGTTGCGGTTTCCCCGGTGGCGAGTGGCCGCGACAGCTCAAGCGCCACCGCCGAGCAGGCGACCGCGTACCGAGCGACAATCGCGCCCTCGAGCGCCCGGATCCGAAGCCGCGGGCGGCGACAGCCGTCGGCCTGGCCGCGTATTGAGTCGTTCGGCCACAGCCGCAGCCAGATCACCGGCAGCGCTCCAGGGCCGATGTTGCGGAACTCGATCGACTCGGTTCCCGTGAGAATGCGGGTGGAGGGGGCCCAGTGGAGGTCCACGTCGTGACTCAGCGGCTGCGGCCGGCCTGTCGAGCCCTCCGCCGCGGCCGCATCTGCAAATCCGATCGAGAGGGCGGCCACGGCGGCGAGCGCGAACCTGAGCACCGCGGTCGTTCGCGAGGAGGTCATGACTCTCGCCGAGGTAAGCAGGCCTCCCGTTTTCCACGATCCGTCTCGGGCATCGGGGCCGGTACCCTCTGGCGCTGGCGCCCGTAGCTCAGCTGGATAGAGCGTCGGTCTACGGAACCGAAGGTCAGAGGTTCGAATCCTCTCGGGCGCGTCGCACGAAAGCCCCGCCACGGCGGGGTTTTCCGCTTTCTGAGGCGGATCGTCGTTGGCGCATTGACACGGCACGCTCGGGCTGACGCCGTCGCGTCCACCCTTCAAGAATGACGTCGCGGTTTGTCCGGGCCTCTTTGAGCTCCTGCTCGAGGCCAAGCTCCGTTGCTAAGAAACGAACGCTTCCGCACACTGGTGGCTGACCACGTGGCGCTGCCATGTGGCCTTCGTATCCCCTTGTCGTTCAGGTTCTCGGCGATCTCCTCGAGTGACATCCCTTTCTCGAGCATGCGTCTGATGCTCATAGGCCAGCCGTAGTCCCTCTTATTGCAGTGCACGTGCGAGAGCCGGACGTTCCAAGGGACAAGATGTCCACCATCAGCCTTGAGCCTGGGGTAGTGGTCCGGCGAGGGTGCCCATTTCGGCGGAGGGTGGGATCTCTCCTCGAAGTAGCCCCGCGTCCTTGTGGCAATAGCACATTGGCATCTCGCACTGGAGTTCGATGATCTGGCCACGTTGCGCCATCTCTGAACGAGGACACCGCGTGTGCCGAGCGCTCGTAGTCGCCCTGCGATCGTGTCTCCCGTGATCGCTCCAGGGCTCGTCGTATTTGCCGTCACGCCTGTTCTCCTTAGCTCTGATTTGGCATCTCAGCTCGGACGCGGAGAAATCGTCGACCCGGGAAAGGGAGCCATCCTGCGTCGGAAACCGCCGGACACTAGCCTCAGTCCGACGCCGCTATTGGCGCTCTGCCGTTGGAGATGTCAGCATGGAGATCATCCGCAAAAGCGATCCCGCCGGCGCGCGAGTCCCCGGAAGCCCTCGCGGCGAGACGCCGAGTCGGCGTGCCGAGGCGAGCCCGGGCTCGAGCTTCGAGGTCTCGCTCATGGCGGGCGCGCTGGGTGCGCTCTTCGCAGCCGGTGGCACGCTGGCGCTGCTGAGCGTGGTGCTTCCCCACAACGCCCGGGCGAACGAGCTCGGGCTGCTCATCACCGTCGGAACCGCGTATCTGGTCGCCGGAGGTCTGCTCTGGCGGG
>JACCYP010000093.1 GCA_013696425.1 Thermoleophilaceae bacterium | reverse complement strand
CCCAGGCGCCCACCGCGGGCGGGGCACCCGCCGGCTGATGACCGGCACGCTCGTCGAGCGCCGGATCGGCCTGCTCTTCGCACTGTTCCTGATCGCGCTCACGCTCGGCGTGATGCGCGCGGCGTGGCTCGGCACCGTGAAGTCGGGCGACCTCTCGGGCAAGGCGGTCACCCAGCAGACCGAGGATCTCACCGTGCCGGCGCGCCGCGGCACCATCTTCGACCGCCACGGCAGTGAGCTCGCGGTGTCCGAGGACGCCACCACGGTTTTCGCAAACCCGTTCCTGATCAAGGATCCGGGGGCGGTGGCCGGGAAGCTCTCGCCGATCATGGACATGGACCCCGGGAAGCTGCTCGAGCTGCTCTCCGATCGCGACACGGGCTTCGTGTATCTCAAGCGCAAGCTCGACCCGAATGCGGGCGAGGAGATCCGCAAGCTGAAGATCGAGGGCATCGGGACCGAGGCCGAGCCGCGCCGAACCTACCCGCAGAAGCGCATGGCCTCACAGCTGATCGGCTCGGTGGGCACCGACAACTTCGGCCTCGCGGGCATCGAGCAGCAGCACGAGAAGACGCTCCACGGCGCAGACGGCAAGCGCCGGATCGTGAAGGACGCGCTCGGCACGCCGATCCAGATCGTCGACACACGGCCCTCCGCGCCCGGCGGGGATCTGTCGCTCACACTCGACTCGGCGCTGCAGGAGCGCACCGAGAGCGTGCTGGCCGAGGTGGGCCGCGACTTCAAGCCGAAGGGTGCGACGGCGATCGTGGCCGACCCGCGCACCGGCGACATCCTCGCGCTCGCCAACTGGCCGCGCGTGGACGCGAACTCCATCGAGAAGTCGCCGGCCTACGCGCTTCAGAACCGCGCCGTCGCCGCCAGCTACGAGCCGGGCTCGACCTTCAAGGCCTTCACGATCTCCGGCGCGTTGGAGGAGAAGCTGGTGACCCCGGACACGCCGTTCACCTACGGGCCGACCCTCCAGGTGGCCGACCGCGAGATCCGCGAAAGCAAGGAGGGCCAGGGCGGCGGCACGCTCACCGTGTCCCAGATCCTCGCCCAGTCCTCGAACGTGGGTACGGTGAAGATCGGGATCGAGCTGGGCAAGGAGAAGTTTGCCAAGTGGGTCAGCCGGTTCG
This sequence comes from Thermoleophilaceae bacterium, assembly GCA_013696425.1. Taxonomy (GTDB): domain Bacteria; phylum Actinomycetota; class Thermoleophilia; order Solirubrobacterales; family Thermoleophilaceae; genus JACCYP01. Next base: position 1,758 of record JACCYP010000093.1, on the reverse strand, counting down.
GCTTCGGGAAGGGCACCGGCGTCGACATCCCCGGCGAGGCAACCGGAATCGTGCCGAAGGTCGAGGACTACTCCGGCTCCTCGATCGGCAACCTGCCGATCGGCCAGGGCCTGGCGGTCACGCCGATCCAGATGATGCGCGCCTACGGCGCGATCGCCAACGGCGGCGTGGCGCCGGACATGCACGTCGTGAAGGGCGGCGGGGGCCCCGGGAAGCGCGTGATCTCCGCCGGCAACGCGGCCAGGGTGCGTACGATGCTCGAGGGCGTGCTGGGCGCCGGCGGTACCGCCCAGCAGGTGAAGGTGCCCGGCTACGTGCTGGCCGGCAAGACCGGCACCGCGGAGAAGCCCGACGGCATGGGCGGCTATTCCAAGTCCAAGTACGTGGCCTCGTTCATCGGCTTCGCTCCCGCGAAGGCCCCCCGGCTGCTCGTGTCCGTGATGGTCGACGAGCCGGGCGGGTCGATATACGGAGCCGACGTCGCGGCGCCGGCGTTCCAGAAGATCGTGTCGTTCGCGCTGCCGTACCTGCGCATACCGCCGCGGTAGACCCCGGGAGGGAGCCGGGTGCGCCGGTAACCTCGCGGCGCTGATGAAGCTCTCCGACGTACTCGCGCGCGAAGCGCCCGACGTCGACGTGACCGCCCTCGCCTACGCGAGCGATCGCGTCGAGCCGGGCGCGCTCTTCTTCTGCGTACGCGGCTTCACCGCCGACGGCCACGAGTACGCCCCCGACGCCGTGGACCGGGGCGCGGCCGCGCTGGTCACCGACCACGAACTCGGCCTCGGCGTGCCCGAGGTCGTGGTCGAGGATGTGCGCCGCGCGATGGGTCCCGCGGCCGCGCGCTTCCACGGCGACCCGACGGCCACGCTGCGCGTGGTGGGCATCACCGGTACCAACGGCAAGACCACCACCGCCTACCTGATCCGTCACCTCCTGGAGGACGCCGGCATCCGCACGGGGTTGCTCGGCACGGTGATGAATGTGGTGGGCGGCGTCGAGGAGGACGTGGTCCGAACGACTCCGGAGGCAATCGAGCTGCAGGGCGTGTTCCGGCGGATGCTCGATGCGGGCGACGAGGCCTGCGTGATGGAGGTGTCGTCGCACGCGCTCGCGCTCGGCCGCGTCGACGCGATCGGCTGGGCGGCGCGCGTCTTCACGAACCTCACCCAGGACCACCTCGACTTCCACTCCGACATGGAGGACTACTTCGCGGCGAAGTTGCTGCTCTTCGAGGGTGAGAACGGCGAGCGGATCGTGAACGCCGACGATGGGTTCGGCCGCCGGATCCCGGACGCCACCACCTACGCCATCGAACACGAGGCCGACTTCCGTGCAACCGATGTGTCCTTCGACGCGAGCGGGTCGCGGTTCACGATCGACGCGCCGGGCGGGCCGGTGCCGATCGAGACGCCGCTGCCGGGGCTCTTCAACGTCTCGAACGTGCTCGCCGCCTACGCGGCGGGCCGCGCGCTGGGGGTCGACGGGCGCACCGCCCTCCGCGACGCCGCACGCGTGCCGGGGCGCTTCGAGCCGGTGGACGAGGGCCAGGAGTTCGCTGTGCTCGTTGACTACGCGCACACGCCCGAGGCGATCGAGAACGTGCTGCGCGCCGCGCGCGAGCTGGTCCGCGGGGCCCCCGGGGGGTCCCCGGCGGCCCCCGGGGGGTCCCCCGCGGCCCCATCTTCTCCGGGGCGCGTACACATCGTGTTCGGCGCCGGTGGCGACCGCGACCGGCGCAAGCGCCCGCTGATGGGC
>JACCYP010000049.1 GCA_013696425.1 Thermoleophilaceae bacterium | reverse complement strand
GCCCATGTAGAACACGAGCGTGCCCGGGAAGCGCGCGAGCGCCTCCCAGTCGAGGGCGGTCTCAGGCTTGTCGGGATCCTCGTGGCCGGTGATGAACGCGACCGCCGACGCGGTGTCGCGGTGCGTGACCGGTATGCCCGCGTAGGCGGCGGCGGCGATGCCGGCCGTGACCCCCGGCACCACCTCGAACGGCACGCCCGCGCCGGCCAGCGCCTGTGCCTCCTCGCCACCGCGGCCGAACACGAACGGGTCCCCGCCCTTCAGGCGCACCACCGAGCGGCCGGCCGAGCCGAGCTCCACGAGCAGCGCGATCGTCTCCTCCTGGGGCACCGAGGCCCCGTCCGGGTCCTTGCCCACGTAGCGCAGCTCGCCGGTCGCCCCCGCGAGCGCGTCGCGCGGGATCAGGCGGTCGTGGAGCACCACGTCGGCGGACTCGATCAGCTCGACCGAGCGACGCGTCATCAGGCCCGGGTCGCCCGGGCCGGCGCCCACGAGGTAGACGGTCCCGGGTCGCGCGCCGTAACCGCTCAACTAGGTACCTGTGCTTGACAGAACAGAATTACGAAGATAGGTTCGAAGTATGACATGTGCCGAGTACGCGGAACTGTGGGTGCAGATGGAGGTCGCTCCCGCCACCGGCAAGGCGCGATCCGCCCGCACGAGGGCGCACAACCAGGAGCGCTTGGGGCGATTTCTCGCCGAGTTCGCTGAGCGCCGGGTGGAGTCCGTAACCGCTGTGGAGGCTGAGCGCTGGGCCGCCTCGAACTCTCGCTACGACGCGGAGCGCGCAATGTTCGCGGACGCGCGGGCCGACGGCCTGGTAGCAGTGAATCCGTTCTCCGGCCTCTCGGTCGAGCGCAGGGACGCGCGCCGCCATCCTCCACTCAGACTCACCGAGGCCGAGCTCACCGAGTTGATTGAGACCGCTGTCGAGGTACATCCACGTCACGGCCAGGTGGTGGCGGCCATGATCGGACTCGCAGCATGGACCGGCTTGCGTCCTGGCGAGCTGTACGCCCTTCACCACTCAGACGTCGATATGGAGCCGGGAGCGTTGGCGGTCTCGCGCGCCCGGCCCAAGGATGGGGGCGAGCGCGAGCTGGTGCCGCCGCGCCGGCGGTCGGTCCGTCTGCTCCCCGGCGCGCGCAGCGCGATCGCACGCCTCCCCGAGGGCGGTGGCCCTGACGGCCTGCTTCTCTACACCGCGCGCGGGCAGCCCATGGGAGCCAGGCATCGCGACTACTACTGGAACCCGGTGAGGGATCAGTTCTGGGAAGAGCTCACGCCCGCCCGTCGGCGCACCGTTCGCCACGATTTCGATTTGTATGACCTCCGTCATTTCTTCGGCTTCTGGCTGAGCGAGCAGGTTGGCCTGTCGCCCGCGGAGATCGCGCCCGAGATGGGGCTCGGGGACCATGGCCGGCTCGCGGCTGAGACTTATGGGGCGGCTCCGCAGCACCGTGAATATCCGCCCCCGGGGGAGGCGACCGAGCTTGCGCGCCAGCTGGTGGAAGCCGCCTCGGCGCCAGCCCGAGTGATCCTGTTTGGCTCTGCGGCTCGGGGAGAGGCAGGGCCCGACAGCGACTACGACTTCCTCGTGATCGAGCGGGAGGTGCACGACCATGGAACGGAGTGGACGACGCTGAGGGAGGCCCTTGGCAATGTCGATCGGATGGTCGACATCCTCTTGTACGACGAGGCCCGCGCCGAGCGTCGCGCCAAGGTGCCGGGCACGGTCGTCAACCGGGCGCTACGGGAGGGCCGAGAGCTTGCCAGCAGCCTCGCCTGAGGCCAGGGAGTACGCCGAGCTCCTCCTCCGGCATGCACGAAGTGATCTCCGGGCGATGAAGGTGCTCGCGCCAGACGTGACGATGGAAGATGACGTCGTCGGCTTCCACGCGCAGCAAGCCGTGGAGAAGGCCCTCAAGGCGGCGGTTGTGGCTGTTGGCGAGGAGCACCGCAGCGGGCACGATCTCGACGTCATCGTGAGGCGTCTCGAGGCTGCCGGCTTGGAGGTGCCGCCGGCGGTCGTTGGGTGCGGGTGGCTTACGCTCTGGGCTGTCGAACATAGGTACGGAGAGGGCACCACCGGCTTGGATCGCGAGCGGGCGCTTGCGACTGCAGAGGCCGCGCTCGAGTGGTCCATGAGCGTGCTTCGCTAGCCCGCCAGCACCTCGGCCGCCCCGGCGGCCAGCATCCGCTCGCCGACCTCGCGGCCGAGCGCCGCCGGCT
>JACCYP010000021.1 GCA_013696425.1 Thermoleophilaceae bacterium | reverse complement strand
ATGAGGAGCACGGAGCCGGGCTGACCAACTGGGAGTACGGGATGCTCTGCGAGGAAATGGGTCGCAGCGCCGTGGCGCCGATGGCCTTCAACTGCTCGGCGCCCGACACGGGCAACATGGAGATCCTCGCCGAGTACGCGACCGACGAGCAGAAGGAGCGCTGGCTCGAGCCGCTCTTGAACGAGCACATCCGCTCCTGCTTCTCGATGACCGAGCCCGACACGAGCGGCTCGGACCCGACGAACATCCACTCGAAGGCCGAGCTCGTGGACGGCGAGTGGGTGATCAACGGCCACAAGTGGTTCACGTCGGGCGCGATGGGCGCCGACGTGGCGATCGCGATGGTCGTGACCGATCCCGACGCCGCGCCCCACCAGCGCGCGTCGATGATCCTCGTGCCCACCGACAACCCCGGCTTCAACCTCGTGCGCCCGGTTTCCGTGATGGGCCACGACGGCGGGCCCGGGCACTGCGAGATCCGCTACGAGGACTGCCGCGTGCCGGAGGACCACCTGCTCGGCGAGCGCGGCACCGGCTTCACGATCGCCCAGGCGCGGCTCGGGCCCGGCCGCATCCACCACTGCATGCGCGCGATCGGCGCCGCCGAGCGCGCGATCGAGCTGATGTGCCGGCGCGCGCTCACGCGGGAGTCCTTCGGCGGCAAGCTCGCCGAGAAGCAGTTCGTCCAGGACTTCGTCGCGAAGTCGCGCATCGAGGTCGACGGCGCCCGCCTGATGACGCTCCACGCCGCGTGGAAGATGGACACCGAGGGCAAGCGCGAGGCGCGCCAGGAGATCTCGATGATCAAGGTCGTGGCCGCGAACGTCGTGATGGACGTGCTCGACCGCGCGATCCAGGTGCACGGAGCGCTCGGCGTCTCCGACGACACGCCGCTCGCGGTGATGTGGCGCAACCTGCGGATGCTGCGCCTCGCCGACGGCCCCGACGAGGTGCACAAGATGGTGATCGCGCTGCGCGAGCTGAACCGCTGGCGCGACGCTCCGGAGCCACCCCCTTTCGTGAACGTTCCCTCCGATTCCCAGGCGGTGACCACCTAGATGGCCTCAGCTGTCAGTCCTCAGTCGTCAGGCATGTCGGACGAGCAGTCCGATTTCGTCCGCGCGATCCGCGACTTCTGTGCCAAGGAGTTCACCGGCGAGAAGCTGAAGAACCTCACCAACGACTGGACCGAGCCCCACAACGACGAGGTCGCCGCCCAGCTGGCCGAGCTCGGCTGGTACGGGCTCACGATCCCCGAGGAATACGGAGGCTCAGGCGGCTCTTTCTTCGATGCCGCGCTGTTCCTCGAGGAGACCGCGCACGGGCGCGCACCGATCTTCGGCTACGGAGTGACGCTGATCGTTGTCGGCGCGCTCAACAAATTCGGCACCGAAGAGCAGAAGCAGGACCTGCTCGGGAAGGTCGCCAAGGGCGGCGGACTGGCGATCGCCATGTCCGAACCGGACTCGGGCTCCGACGTCGCCTCGCTCAAGTGCTCGGCCCAGCGCGACAACGGCGAGTGGGTGATGAACGGCTCGAAGATGTGGTGCTCCTTCGCCCACAAGGCGGACTCGATCCTCATCGTCTGCCGTTCCGAGAAGGGCTCGGAGAAGCACGAAGGGCTCTCGATGATCTTCGTGCCGCGCGAGACCGACGGCCTCACGATCACGCCGATCCCGACGCTCGGCGGCGAGGAGACCAACGAGCTCCACCTCGACGAGGTGCGCGTGCCCGCCGAGAACATCCTCGGCGAGGAGGGCGGCGGCTGGATGCAGCTCATGGCCGGCCTCAACAACGAGCGCGTGATCCTCGGCGCCTCCGCGCTCGGTCTCGGCCAGCGCGCCTTCGACGACGCGCTCGCCTACGCGAAGGAGCGCAAGCAGTTCGGCCGCCCGATCGGTTCATTCCAGGCGATCCAGCACAAGTTCGCCGACCTCGCCACCGACCTCGCGCAGGCCCGCCTGCTGGTGCATCACGTCGCACGCCTGACGGACGAGGACCCGGCACGGATGCTGCCGCAGGAGGCCTCGATGGTGAAGCTCGCGACCACCGAGCTCGCCAAGCGCTGCGCGCTCGAGGGCATGCAGATCATGGGTGGCTACGGCTACGCCTCGGAGTACCCGATGGAGCGCTACCTGCGCGCCGCCGTGGTGCAGACGATCTTCGGCGGCACGTCGGAGATCCAGAAGAACATCATCGCCAAGACGCTCGGCCTGTAGGAGGGCGGGGGGCTAGCCTTCGCTGCGTGGCGAAGGTCTACGAGGGCATCGACGAACGCTGGCGCGACTGGATCGCCAAGCAGCCCATGTTCTTCGTCGCCACCGCGCCACTGGCGGCGGACGGGCATGTGAACGTCTCGCCCAAGGGGCCGATCGGTTCGCTGGCGGTCATCGACGAACGCACCGTGGCCTACCTCGATGTCACCGGCAGCGGGGCCGAGACGATCGCCCACATCCGCGAGAACGGGCGCGTGGTCGTGATGTTCTGCGCCTTCGAGGGCCCGCCGCGCATCCTGCGCCTGCACGGCCGCGGAGAGGTGCTGCTTGCGGGCGATCCGCGTTTCGAGGCGATGATCGAGCGCGCCGGCTTCGAGAACCCGAGCGCTCCGGAGGCCCGCCGCGCCGTGGTGCTCGTGCACGTCGACCGGGTGGCCGACTCCTGCGGCTACGGCGTGCCGCTCATGTCATACGACGGCGAGCGCGACCATCTCCGTAGGTCTTCTGAGAAGCGGGTTCGCACCCACGGCGGGGACGCGTACCGCGACTACCAGCGCGAGAAGAACGCGGAGTCGCTCGACGGCCTGCCGGCAGTCGAGATCTGATGGACGTCGCGATCCGCCCCGTTGAGCCGGGCGACGTCGACACGCTGTGCGAGTTCCTTGAGGATCCGGAGACGAAGGCGTGGTGGGGAACGCCCACGCCCGAGGAGGATCGCGAGGAGGTCTCGACCGGGTTCGCGATCCTCGTCGACGCCGAGCTCGCAGGCTGGATCGGAGTGGACGAGGAGACGACGCCGGACTACCAGTCTGTCGGGCTCGACATCATGCTCGGTCCCGGACTCTGCAACCGGGGGGTCGGGCCGCGGGCGCTGCGGCTCGCGATCGACCAGTACGTCGAGAAGGGCCACCATCGCTTCACGATCGACCCGAGCGCCGCGAACACGCGCGCCATCCGCGCCTACGAGAAGGTCGGCTTCAAGCCCGTCGGGATCATGCGC
>JACCYP010000020.1 GCA_013696425.1 Thermoleophilaceae bacterium | reverse complement strand
TGCGCGCCATGGGGCGTTCTTAGCCGGTGGGGCGGCCTGGGCGCAAGGCCCAGGTCGCCTTGGGGGGGCGGATCGCGCCGCAGGCGCCCTTAGTGACCTGAGGCACATTTGGCCGCCCGCTGGGGTGGCACAATCACCACATGGCAAAGGAGCAGGACATGCCGAAGGACGATTTCTCACCAGCGTCGCGCGAAGAGGTCGAGGAGATTCTCCGCGCGAGCGATGTCGCGTCGGTCGACGACATCCCCGCCGACGCGACGGTGACCGAGGGCTACGGCGAGTTTCTCGCCGAGCTCGAGCCCAGTCGGCGCGACCGGCCGGCCCGCCGCAAGGCTTAGACGTGCCGACCATAGTCCGGTGGGGGCCCTTCAAGGCCGCGCGCCGCGCGCTCGGCGCAGTGTCTACATCTGGGCCAGACCCGACGTTTCCGGTCCGGTTCACGATGCGTGGTGGCCCTAGACGCTCCACCATTCCCCGTCGGCGCGCTGCTCCACGTGGGCGAAGTGCTCCGCGAACGCCTCCGGCGCGCTCGTATGCACCGGCACGACGCGCCGCGCGCCAAGCGCCTGGGCGAAGCGCTCGAGGTCCTCGGGGTAGGCGTGCCCGCTCGCGTGGTGCACGACCCACGGGATGCCGAGCCTGCGCAGGTCCTGGCGGAACTCCTCGCCGTGGTCGTTGTCGAGGTAGCCCGGCCACATCGACCACACGGCGCCGGCGCCCTCGAGGCAGTCCACCCGATCGAGCTCCGAAAGCATCCGGGCCCGGCAGGTGATCACGAGGCCATCCGCGCGGGCTGCGAGCTGATCCGGATAGATGCGGTTCTCGCGAACGTCCTCGGTCCTCCAGAACTCCTCGGTCTCGACGACACGCATCTTCTGGGAGCGGGGGAGGTACACGGCGACGCCCGGCGAGTCGGCCGTCGGGATCCGGGGATCGCCGGCGGCCTTGGCGACGGTGGCCGTGTAGAGGTCCATCACGAAGGTGCGGCCGCTGCGCCGGGCCGCCCGATACAGAGTCACCAGGCGGTCGAGGTTCTGCGTGGCGAAGAAGGCCAGCACCGCTCCCCGCGTGTGGGTGAAGGTGTCCACGCACTGCTCCTCCACGTCCTGCTCGGAGTGGGAGCTACGCCCCGCGTTCCATGGTCCGAGCGAGGTGCCTTCCATCAGGACGGCGTCCACTCCGTGCGCTTCCCGAGCCAACTCCCTCAGGGTCTCGCCCCGGCGGCCGTGAGCACGGATGTCCCCGGTGTAGAGCAGGCTGCGACCGCCGGCTTCGATCAGGAGGGCGTGCGCGTCGTAGGCGCAGTGGTCGACCTCCATCGGCGTGACGGTGAAGGGACCGAGCTCGAGCGGCTTGCGGTGAACGAAGCCCTCGGCCAGCTCGAAGGACCTCGCGCCGGGCCAGAAGAACGACGCGGCGTCGCGGATGCGCTCCGCGGCAGCTCCCATGTGGACAGGGACGCTCGGCGCGACGAGGTCGGCCAGTCCGACGTGGTCGGGGTGTGAGTGGGTCACGAGCACGCCGAGGAGCGAGGAGTCGCCGTCGGCCCACAGGCCCGGCACGTCGGGGAGCAGATCGCGGTGGGGCGTCCGCCGCATCGGCATGCCGACGTCGAGGACGAGGCGCTTGTCCTCGGCCGCGACCTCGATCACGGTGCCACCCGCCACCTGGCATGCACCGCGGTGAATCCTTACTTCCATGGTGGAGAGGTCGTGGTGCTGTGCTCACCCCTGACGGCGTCAGGTGCCCGCCCGTCCCGGCGACCCTCGCCGCATGAGCGCGATCGCAACCCGCGAGGACTACGAGACCGAGGCCGCGTTCCTCCTCTACCAGGGCATCCTTCACGACGAGGAGCGCTCGCTGCTGCCGCAGCTGCCCACCGCGGGCCTGATGCTCGCGCGCGTGGTGGAGAAGCTGGCCGAGACCGCAACGTGCTTCGCCGAAGCGCAGGAGGACCAATCCGGGCCGACGATCGCCGGCTCCTTCGGCGCGATAGCGGTGCGCGCGATCTCGGCCATTCCGGTGGTCGTCGACCCCACGGCTGCACCGGGGAGGGCGAAGGATGAACTCGTCGGCTCGCTCGACGCCGCGCTCAGCGACTGCGGTGGGGAGGGGGCCTGCTCGGTGGGCACGACCCCGGAATGGCGGCTGGCCCTGGTCACCGCAAGCCTCGCGGGAGCCGCGGCGGCCGTGCCCGAGCTCGACCACGACCTCGGCGACGGCGTCGCCCGGGCCGAGGCGGCGGAGCGCTTCAGCGAGTCGCTGTTCAGCGCCGCCGCCCTGGCGGCCGCGGCGATGATGTATTTCGACGCGCGCGGGGCGCACGGCGACCGGCTGGGGGGCGAGTCTCCAGGGCGCCGGCCTTAAAGAGAACAGGCGCACCAGAGGGTCAGCAATGTATACAGTTATGTGTACAAAGGAGGACACATGGGCGTCAGGACAGTCAGGATCAGCCAGGAGGCTCACTCCCGTCTCGGTCGGTTGAAGGACGAGACCGGCCGATCGATGACGGATCTGCTCGACGATTCGGTCGCGCGGCTCGAGGAGGCACTCGTTATCGAGAGGATGAACGAGGGCTACGCAGCACTTCGTGCCGACGAGAGCGCCTGGGCCGAGGAGCGTGCCGAGCGTGAGAGCTGGGACGCAACTCTCGCCGATCACCTCGACTAGTGGCGGTGATATCGCAGGGTGAGATCTGGAGCGTGGACCTCAACCCGGTGCGCGGACACGAGCAGGCGGGACGGCGGCCGGTGCTCGTGATCTCCGTCGACGGCCTCAACCAAGGCCCGGCGGGTCTCGCAATCGTGCTTCCGATCACGACCAGGCAGCGAGAGATCGCAACACGGGTAGCCATCGAGCCTCCGGAAGGCGGCCTGCCCGAGAGAAGCTTTGTCATCTGCGAGCAGGTCCGCACGATTTCGACGGAGCGCTTCGGCGACCGATCGGGGCGGGTCAAGCGCGACACGCTCGAGCGGGCCGTTCGAATGGTG
>JACCYP010000018.1 GCA_013696425.1 Thermoleophilaceae bacterium | reverse complement strand
GGCCGGCGCGGCGCAAGCCGCGCCGGCACCCCTTAGCTCGCTAGGGCCGGACGATCCTCGGCTCGGCTATTGCAGCTTCTTTTCGAGCTCGTCGAGCTGCGATCTCAGCGCCTCAGGGAGGTCGTCTCCGAACCTGGCGAAGTGCTCCTTCACCTGCGGGAGCTCGGCCTTGACCTTCTCCGGGTCGACCGCGAGCAGCTCCCTCATCGCCTCGTCGGAGATGCCGAGACCGGCCGTGTCGATGGCGCCCTCCGCGGGAACGAGGCCGATCGGCGTCTCGGCGGTCTCGCCCTCGCCCTCACAGCGGCGGAATATCCACTCGAGCACACGCGAGTTCTCGCCGAAGCCCGGCCACAGAAACTTCCCGTCCTCGTCCTTGCGGAACCAGTTGACGTAGAAGATCTTCGGCAGCTTGCCGGCGTCGCCCTTGGAGCCGACCGCCAGCCAGTGGGCGAAGTAGTCGCCCATGTTGTAGCCGCAGAAGGGCAGCATCGCCATCGGGTCGAAGCGCAGCTTGCCGACCTCGCCGGCCTGGGCCGCCGTGGTCTCGGAGGACATGATCGAACCGAGGAACGTGCCGTGCTCCCAGTCGCGCGCCTCACGCACTAGCGGCACCACGGTGGCGCGGCGCCCGCCGAAGAGGAAGGCGTCGATCGGCACGCCGGCCGGGTCCTCCCACTCTTGCGCGGCCGCCGGGTTCTGGTCGGCGGGAGTGGTGAAGCGCGCGTTCGGGTGCGCGGCCGGCTTTTCGGAGCCGGGCGCCCAGTCCTCCCCGTGCCAGTCCACGAGATGGTCCGGGATGTCCTCTGTCATCCCCTCCCACCACGTGTCGCCGTCGTCGGTGAGCGCGGTGTTGGTGAAGATCGTGTTCTCCCCGATCGTCGTGATGGCGTTCGGGTTGGTCTTCTCCCCCGTGCCGGGCGCCACGCCGAAGAACCCGTTCTCGGGGTTGATCGCGTAGAGCCGGCCGTCGTCGCCGAACTTCATCCATGCGATGTCGTCGCCCACGGTCTCGACGGTCCAGCCCTCGAGCGTCGGGATCAGCATCGCGAGGTTGGTCTTGCCGCACGCGGACGGGAACGCGCCGGTCACGTACTTCACGTTCCCCTCGGGAGAGGTGAGCTTCAGGATGAGCATGTGCTCGGCGAGCCAGCCCTCGTCGCGCGCCATGATCGAGGCGATCCGCAGCGCGAAGCACTTCTTGCCGAGCAGGGCGTTGCCGCCGTAGCCCGAGCCGAAGGACCAGATCTCGCGGGTCTCCGGGAAGTGGACGATGTACTTGTTCTCGGCGTTGCAGGGCCACGGGACGTCCGCCTGGCCCTCGGCGAGCGGCATGCCGACCGAGTGCACGCACGGCACGAACTCGCCGTCGGCGCCGAGCGCCTCGAGGGCGGCCTTGCCCATCCGGGTCATGATGCGCATCGATACGGCCACGTAGGCCGAGTCGGTGAGCTGGACGCCGATGTGGGAGATCGGCGAGCCGATCGGGCCCATGGAGAAGGGCACCACGTAGAGCGTCCGCCCGCGCATCGAGCCCTCGAACAGGCCGTTGAGGTGCTCGCGCATCTCGGCCGGGTCGCGCCAGTTGTTGGTCGGGCCGGCGGCGGCCTCGTCCTCGGGGCAGATGAAGGTGCGGTCCTCGACCCGTGCCACGTCGCCGGCGTCGGACCAGGCAAGGTAGGAGTTCGGGCGCTTTGCCTCGTCGAGCTTGCGGAACGTGCCGGCGTCGACGAGCCCCTGGGCGAGGCGGTCGTACTCCTCCGCCGAGCCGTCACACCAATGGACCTGGTCCGGCTGGGTGAGGGTCGCCACCTCGTCCACCCACTCGATGAGTCGGGCGTTTGAAGTGGGGGCTTCGGCGGTCACGGTCGAGTCGGTCACGGTTGGGTGCTCAGCTCCTCGGGTCAAATCTCGGTGGGGGGAAGGCGGGCATTGTGGCACTCCTTGTAGCTTTCCGGCCCCCCTATGCGCTTCTATGAATTCGAGGCCCGCCAGATAGTTGAGCGGGCCGGCATCCCGGTAACCAAGTACGGCTTCGTGACCGACGCCGCCGAGGCCAGGAAGGTCGCGGCGGACATCGGCGGCCCGACCGTGATCAAGTCGCAGGTGCTCACGGGCGGCCGCATGAAGGCCGGCGGCGTGAAGTTCGCCGACACCCCGGAAGAGGCAGAGGCGCACGCCGCCGACATCCTCGAGCTCGAGATCGGCGGGCACATGCCGAAGGGCGTGCTCGTCGATCCGAAGGCCCAGGTCAAGCAGGAGTACTACGCGAGCGTCGTGTGGGACGGCACCGAGAAGCGGCCGATGCTGCTCTTCTCGGACATGGGCGGGATCGACATCGAGGAGGTGGCCGAGACCCATCCCGACCACGTCGGGCGCGCGCACTTCTCGAACCTGATCCCGTTCTCGGACTACCAGGCCAAGCAGGTGGTGGCCCAGACCGGCGTCACCGGGCGCCAGCTCACCCGCATCGTCCCGATCCTCACCCGCCTGGCCAGGGTCTTCCAGGACGGCGACATGACGCTCGCCGAGATCAACCCGCTCGCCGAGCTCGAGGACGGCTCCTTCGTCGCGCTCGACGCGCACATGGAGATGGAGAACGAGGCCCGGCCACGCCAGAAGAAGCTGCTGGCCGACCTCGGCATCGGCGACGAGGAGACCCGCGAGGGCCACGAGCCCACGCCGTTCGAGGAGGCCGTGGCCGCCATCGACGCCGCCGACCACCGCGGCGTGATCCAGGGCAAGGACACCGGCTTCCACGGCAACCTCGGGCTCGTGATCGGCGCCGGCGGCGGCTCGCTCACCCTCACCGACGCCGTCCGCTCCCAGGGTGGCAAGCCCGCGAACTACTCGGAGATCGGTGGCAACCCCTCCGTCGCCAAGGCCTGCGGCCTCGCCAAGGAGGTGCTCCAGAAGGACGGCGTCGAGAAGATCGCGGTGATGATGTCGATCGTCTCGAACACCCGCGTGGACATCGTGGCCCGCGGCGTGATCAAGGCCTGCCTGGAGCTCGGCAAGGACCCGGCGGAGACGATCGCCGTCTTCCGCATTCCCGGCGCGTGGGAGGAAGAGGGCGCGAAGATCCTGTCCAAGTACGGCGTGGAGTTCAACGACCGCACGACGTCGATGTGGGACGCGGCAGGCGAAGCGGTGGAGAAGATCCCCTCATGAGCATCCTGATCAACGAAGAGACGACGTTCATCGTCCAGGGCATCACCGGCCGCGAGGCCGTGAACCTCACGCGCGAGTGCCTCGACTTCGGGTCGAAGATCGTGGGTGGAGTGACGCCCGGCCGCAAGGGCCGAGACGTGCACGGCGTGCCGGTGTTCGACACCGTCGAGCAGGTCGTGGAGCACAACGGCGGCGTCGCGCCCGACGGCAGCGTCGTGACCGTCCCCCCCGCCTTCACCAAGGACGCCGTGCTCGAGGCGATCGCCGCGGGCGTGAAGACGATCGTGATCGTGACCGAGCGCATTCCCCGCCGAGACGTCGCACAGATGGTCGAGTTCGCCGACATGCACGGCGCGCGCATCATCGGCCCCAACTGCCTCGGGATCATCGTTCCGGGCGTCGCCAAGATGGGCGGCGTCGGCGGCCCCGCGAAGGACGCGCAGAAGGCCTACCAGCCCGGCGTGGTCGGGGTGATGTCGCGCTCGGGCGGCATGACCACCGAGATCTCCTCGACGCTCACGGCCGCCGGCCTCGGGGTCTCCACCGCCGTCTCGATCGGCGGCGACGCGATCATCGGCCAGACCTACGCCGAGCTGATGCCGCTCTTCGAGGCCGACGAGCAGACCGAGGCGATCGTGATCTACACCGAGCCGGGCGGGCGCATGGAGGCGCAGCTGGCGGAGTGGCAGACCGAGAACGACTCGCGCCTGCCGATCGTGGCCTTCATGGCCGGCCGGTTCATGGACGAGGAGGAGATGAAGGGCATGAGCTTCGGCCACGCGGGCACGATCGTCGAGGGCAAGGAGGACACGGCCACGGAGAAGATCCAGCGGCTCGAGGCCGCCGGTATCCCCGTCGTCGAGCGGATCGACGCGATCCCCGATGCCGTGAAGGCGAAGCTGGGAGACAGGGCATGAGCGACACCACCGGGATCTTCATCGACGTCGAGATCTCCGCGGAGGCCGCCGGCGACGCCGAGCTCGCCCGCAGGCTCGAGGAGGTCTGCCCCGTCGACATATACAAGGACGAGGGCGGCAGGGTGGGCGTCGTCCGCGAGAACCTCGACGAATGCGTCCTCTGCGAGCTCTGCGTGGAGGCCGCCCCGCCCGGTGCGGTCAAGGTCAAGAAGCTCTACGACGGCACCACGCTCGAGCGCTAGCGCCGTTCAGCGCTTGAGGGGCATGCCGGGGCTGATCCTCGGCTGCCTGGCTCTCGCCGCGCTCTCGCTCCTGCTTCCCTCGACGCCCACCTACGACCCGTGGGCGTGGATCATCTGGGGCCGCGAGGTGGTCGAACTCGACCTCGACACGCGCACGGGTCCTTCGTGGAAGCCGCTCGCTGTGATGTTCACGGCGCCGTTTGCGGTGTTCGGGGACTCGGCCGCGCCCGAGCTGTGGCTGATTCTCGCCCGCGCCGGCGCGCTGCTCGCGCTGGCGATGGCCTTCCGGCTTGCACGGCGGCTCGCCGGCGAGCCCTACGGCGTGCTGGCGGGCACTGCGGCCGCGGCGATCCTGCTCATCTCAAACGACTGGATCCGCAACGCCGGTCTCGGTAACTCGGAGGGACTGCTGGTGGCGCTGCTCTTCTGGGCGGCGCTCTGCCACCTCGACGAGCGCCGCGAGCAGGTGCTCTACCTCGGCTTCGCGGCCGCGCTGCTACGCCCCGAGGTGTGGCCGTTCCTGGGCCTCTACTGGCTGTGGCTGTGGGCGCGCGAACCGCAGCTGCGCGTTCGCTCGACGATCCTGATGGCGCTCATACCCGCCTTCTGGCTGATCCCCGAGCTGATCGGATCGGGCGACGCCTTCCGCGCCTCGACCCGCGCACAGACCGACATCCCCGTGGGCAGCCCGGCGCTGGAGGACCAGCCGTGGCGGGCGATTCTCGAGTCGGCCGACCGGCTCGTGTCGGTGGGCGGCGAGCTGCTGGCGCTGGGGGCCGTCCTGATCGCCGCGCTGACCCGGCCCCGCCAGAGCCGCGTCCTGTGGTTCGCGCTCGCCACGGCCGCGTGGGTGGTGCTCGTGATCGCCATGACCGAGGCGGGCTACTCGGGCAACCAGCGCTACCTGGTGCCGGCCGGAGCCGCCGCCTGCGTGCTGGCGGGTGT
>JACCYP010000009.1 GCA_013696425.1 Thermoleophilaceae bacterium | reverse complement strand
ACTCGGGGAGCCGCGCTACCTCGAGGCCGCAACGGCGGCCGGCTACTTCGTGCTCGGAGACCTGCGTGACGACGAGGGCCGGCTGCTGCGCACCTGGAAGGCCGGCGAGGGCAAGCTGCTCGGCTACCTCGAGGACCACGCCTTCCTCCTCGAGGCGCTGATCACGCTGTATGAGGCGACCTTCGAGCCCGTTTGGTTCGTGGAGGCGACGAAGATCGCTGACCAGGCCGCAAAGCGCTTTGCCGACCCCGAGAAGGGTGGCTTCTTCGAAACCGCCTCCGACGCTGAGCAGCTCGTCGCGCGGCGCAAGGATCTCGAGGACCACCCCATCCCGGCCGGCAACTCCTCGATGGCCTACGGCCTGCTGCGCCTGGCCGCGCTCACGGGCGAGCACTCGTACGAGCAGCAGGCGCTGGGAGTACTGGCGCTCGTCGGCCACCTGGGCGCCAAACACCCGCAGGCCTTCGCGCACCTGCTCCAGGCGATCGACTTCCACCTATCCCCCACCCGCGAGGTCGCGCTGGCGGGCGCGGACACGCGCGAGCTGGCGCGCGTAATCCGGGAGGAGTTCCGCCCGCACATCGTGCTCGCCGGTACCGGCGGCGACGGCGTGCTGCCGATGCCGCCCCTGATGGAAGGCCGCGGACCCGTCGAGGGCCGCGCGGCCGCCTACGTGTGCGAGGGCTTCGCCTGCAAGGCGCCAACTACCGAGCCGGCTGAGCTTCAGGCGCTGCTGGCGGAACGCTAACCCCGCCGCCGTCGTTCTTTGCAAGCTTCGACGGCCACCAGACCTTCGGCCCGATCAGCACGATCAGGGCGGGGACGAGCACGCTGCGCACCAGGAAGGTGTCGAGCAGGACGCCGAAGGCCACCACGAACCCGATCTCCGCGAGGAACACGAGCGGCAGCACGCCGAGCACGGTGAAGGTGCCGGCGAGCACGATGCCCGCGCTCGTGATCACCCCGCCCGTGACGGCCAGGGCGCGGAGGATCCCCTCGCGGGTGCCGTGCTCGGGCGTCTCCTCACGGGCTCTCGCCACCAGGAAGATGTTGTAGTCGACCCCCAGCGCGACCAGGAAGACGAACGCGAACAGTGGCAGCGACGGGTCGGAGCCCGGGAAGCCGAACACGAGGTCGAAGAAGAGGTAGCCGACTCCCAGCGCCGCGGCGTAGGAGAGGATCACCGTGCCCATCAGGACGAGCGGCGCGATCACGGCCCGCAGCAGGATCATCAGGATGATGAAGACGACGACGAGCACGATCGGCGGGATCACCTTGGAGTCGGTTCCGGCGGCGTCGCGGACGTCGAACTCAATCGCGCTGGCCCCGCCCACGAGCGTCCCGTCCTGGGCACCGGAGGCGGATTCGCGGATCGGCTCGATCAAGTCGAAGGCATCGGTCGAGTAGGGGTTCGGCTCGAGCGTGGCCTGCACGAGCGTGCCCTGTTCGCCCTCGGCCACGGGCGGGCCGACCGCCTCCACGCCGTCGGTGCCTTCGACGGCCTCCGTGACCGCGGCCACGTCGCCGCCGGGCGGCACGATCACGTCGGTCGGCACGCTGGCCCCGGCCGGGAAGCTCGCAGCCACGAGATCCTGGCCCTCCGTCGACTCGACCTCGGTGGTGTAGGAGTCGTTCGTCGTCAGGTCCGTCGAGAAGAACACGAGCCCGGCGCTGAGCACGAGCAGGATCGCGACGGAGCCGATGGCCACGCGCTTCGGCGCCGCTCCGACCCGGTCGCCGACCCGCTTCCAGAAGCCGTGCGTCGCATCGACGGCCTTCTCGTGGCGGAAGCGCCGCAGCTCATACGGCTTGAACACCTTGTTGTCGAGCAGGCTCACGACCGACGGCACCTTCACCCGCGCGCCGCTGACCAGGGAGACGAACCGGCGGATCAGGGCCGTGACGATGGTGAGCGGGAGCAGCAGGAACGCGAGCAGGCCGGCCCCGATCACGGGCAGGAGCGCGCGCGCCTTCCCACCGTCGGCGATCCCGCGTGCGAAGTTGCTGCCGGCCACCTCGTCGGTCGGTGCGGTCTCCGGTGTGTGCGGCACGAACGGCCAGAACGCGCGGCGGCCGAAGATCACGAGCATCGCCGGCAGCAGCGTGAGCATCGAGAACGCGGCGCAGGCCACACCCATCGCGCCGATCGGCCCGAGGCCGGCGGTGCCGTCGACCTTCGCGAGCGTGAGGCAGAAGAGGGCGGCCACCACGGTCGCGGCGGATGCGAACACGGCGGGGCCGGCGGAGATCATGGCGGCGCGCATCGCCACATGAGGATCGGTGGTCTTGTGCAGCTCCTCGCGGTAGCGGGCCACGACGAGCAGCGCGTAGTCGGTGCCCGCCCCGAGCACGAGGATCGACATGATCGAGCTGCTCTGGCCGTTGATCGTGACCCCGAGCTCGGAGATCCCGTAGCCGACCGAGCGCGACAGGGTCTCCGCGAAGATCACGGACACGAGCGGGATGAAGAGGAAGATCGGCGACCGGTAGATCGCGATCAGCAGCAGGATCACGAGCGTGACCGCGGCCAGCAGCAGCGTGCCGTTGAGGCTCGTGAACACCTCGATCGCATCCGCGGCGTAGCCGGCGCCGCCTGTGATCTTCACCTCCAGCCCGCCGCCCGGGTCGGAGACGGTGTCGCGCCAGAACTCCATCGGATCGAGCAGCGACTCGCTCTCGCCGTCGCCCCTGAGGTAGGCGGTGACGATCGCCGCCTTGCCGTCCTCCGAGCAGATCGGGCCCACGAACGGGCGGTAGCCCTCGGGCTGGCCCGGTAGCGCGGTCAACGGCCCGGCGCAGCCCTCGCCTCCGGCGCCGCCGCTTGGGGCCTCGCCGCCGGCAGGTGGAGACGGGCCGCCGCTTTCGGAGTCGCCGCCCTGCCCGCCCGCGGCTGCCGTGGGGCCGTCGGCGACGACGGACGGGAACCGCTTCTTGGTCAGCCGGGCCGCGTCCTCCTGAATCTGCGCGCGGTCGGCGGCGGTGAGGCCCGACTCGCGGCGGTAGACGATGACGGCCGGGGCGAGCTCGCCGCCCTGGAGCTCCTCCGCGGCGGTGAGCGCCTTCGTCGACTCGGCGTCGCCGGGGAGGAACGAGGTCGACTCGTTCTGCTCGGCGTCGGAGAACTTGGTGGTGAGCTGCGCCGGGCCCGTCGATATGACGATCACGAGTATCCACAGGACGAACACCACCCACTTCGCCGTGCGGCCGCCGGGCACGGCGAAGATCGATCCGCGCTTACGATTCATACGCCAGCAGCTTTATCAGGTTGGTGACACATGGAGGTTTCCGGCTCGGTACCTTCCGCTCTGGATGACGGATTTCCGCGACCCCATGGCCGAGGAGCGGCTGGCGTTCGAGCACCCCGACGAGCACCTCCGGCGGCGCGAGTTCCTGCAGCGCACGGCGATGACCGCCGGGCTTGCCGCCTCGATGGCCACCGTCCTCGATCCCACAACGCTCGTGGCCGAAGCGGCCCGCCGCCAGACGCGCAAGGCGCTGCCCTCGCCGCGGAACCTGCCGATCGACACGTTCGTCGTCCTGATGATGGAGAACCGCTCCTTCGACCACTACCTGGGCTGGCTGCCGGGTGCTGACGGCCGCACCGCCGGCCTCAGCTACGAGGACCGCCAGGGCAACCCGGTTGAGACCCGCCGATTCGCCCCCGACTTCCAGGGCTGTGCGCACCCGGACCCCGACCACGGCTTCAAGGACTGCCGCACGCACATCAACGGCGGCAAGATGGACGGGTTCCTCAAGTCGAAGGACAACGACGAGTTCGCGGTCGGCTACTACCTCAGGGAGGATCTGCCCTTCATCGGGCACGCGGCGGTGGGGTCGACGGCGTTCGACCGCTTCTTCTGCTCCCACGCCGGCTCGACCTTCCCCAACCGCGAGTACATGTGGGCCGCACAGGACTACGGCCACGAGTCGAACGTGATCCCGACCGACACGAGCGGCAACCCGGACAACACGATCATGGATGCCTGCGACGCCAACGGCGTCTCCGCGCGCTACTTCTTCAACGACCTGCCGGTGTCGGCGCTCTGGGGCGACAAGGGGATCAGCCCGAACCGCTCTGGGCGCGTCGAGGAGTACTACACGCGCGCAGCAGCCGGAACGCTGCCGAACGTGACCTACGTGGACCCGCAGTTCCTGAACGAGGGCGGCGGGACATCGGCCGACGACCACCCGCACGGCGATATCCGCGCCGGCCAGGCGTTCGTCTCAGACGTGGCGCACGCCTTCATGGAGAGCCCGCAGTTCAAGCGGGGCGCGCTCTTCATCGTCTACGACGAGTGGGGCGGCTTCTTCGACCACGTGCCGCCGCCGCGTGTTCCGGATCCGCGCAACTCGCGCAATGTGGACAAGGACCACGGGCAGATGGGCATCCGCATCCCCGCGGTGATGATCTCTCCCTACGCCAAGCGCGGGTTCGTGTCCCACACGACCTTCGGCTTCGAGTCGATCCTCAAGATGATCGAGTACCGCTACGGGCTGAAGCCGCTCACGCGCCGGGACCGCTACGCGAACAACATCGCCCGCGCGTTCGACTGGGAGTCGGACCCGAAGCCCCCGCCGCAGCTGCCGAAGGCACCGGACTTCATCTCGCAGCAGTGCTCGAATCGCGCACCCAGCGCCCTGTCGCGCCCGAGCTCCCGGGACTCGATGGAGGCCAAGCAGGCCGCCGCGCGCGAAAAGCCGCCCGAGCGCCCTGCCCAGCACGACCTCGAGATGCTGCTGAGCTCTGGCTACCTGGAGCGCCTCGGCTTCGAGTACAAGCCCGCCTCGGCATCGAGCACATTCCGCGAGCCCCACACGGTCACCGAGATGCTGTCGAGATGAGGGCGCTGGCGCTCGCGGCGCTGCTCGCAGTCGCCGTGACCGGGGTGGTCGAGGCGAAGATCGTCCGCGGCACGCCCAAGAAGGACAGGATCACGGGCACCAAACGCGCCGACCGCCTCTACGGGCGCCGCGGTAACGACACGATCCTCGGCCGCGCCGGGAACGACCGCGTGAACGGCGGACGCGGCAACGACCGCATCTCCGGCGCCGCCGGCGACGACAACCTGCTCGGCGGCGTCGGGGCCGACCGCATCGGCGGCAACCTCGGCGACGACGTGCTGATCGGCGGCTCCCAGAACGACATCCTCGACGCGGGTGCGGGCAACGACGTGGTCGAGGGCGGCACCGACGACGACACGATGAAGGGCGGCGCCGGCGACGACCGCCTCGACGGCGGCCCGGGGAACGACCGCATGGACGGCGGCGCCGACCCCGACGACCTCATCGGCGGTGGGGGCGACGACGTGATCGACGCGCGGGACGGAAGCGAGGACACGATCAACTGCGGACCCGGAGAGGACACCGTGATCCTCGACCAGACCGAAGAGGGCGTCTTCGATTGCGAGGAGATCCAGGCGCCCGGCCCTCCGCTGGGCTAGCGCCTACGCCGCGGCGGCCGAACCGCCGCTAGAGGATCGACATGTAACGATCCAGTTCCCACTGCGTGACCTGCACGCGGTAGTCCTCCCACTCCTGGCGCTTGATCTCGACGTAGCGGTTGAACACGTGCTCGCCCATCGCGCGCAGGGCGAGCTCGGACTCGGCGGTGAGCTCGATCGCCTCGCCGAGCGTCTCGGGGAGCTGCTCGATGCCGAGCCGCCTCCGCTCGTCGGGACTGATGTGGTAGAGGTTTTTCTCCATCGGCTCGGGTAGCTCGTAGCCCTTCTCGATGCCCTCGAGACCGGCGTGGAGGAGCACGGCGAAGGTGAGGTAGGGGTTGCAGGCCGGGTCGGGGCAGCGCAGCTCCATCCGCGTGGCCTGCTCCTTGCCGGGGTGGTAGAGCGGCACCCGCACGAGCGCCGAGCGGTTGCGCCGCGACCAGGCGATGTAGGTCGGCGCCTCGTAGCCGGGCACCAGCCGCTTGTAGGAGTTCACCCACTGGGCGAACACCGAGGAGATCTCGCGCGCGTGCTTGAGCTGGCCGGCGATGAACTGCTTGCCGACCGTCGAGAGGAAGTACTTGTCGTCGGCGTCGTAGAAGGCGTTCGAGCCACCCGTGAACAGCGACTGGTGGGTGTGCATGCCCGAGCCGTTCTCGCCGAACAGCGGCTTCGGCATGAAGGTCGCGTGCCACCCGTACTTCATGGCGTACTCCTTCACGGTGATCCGGAAGGTCATGCAGTCATCGGCCATCTTGAGCGCGGGCGCGTAGCGCATGTCGATCTCGTGCTGGGATGGGCCGACCTCGTGG
The DNA here is from genome assembly GCA_013696425.1 of Thermoleophilaceae bacterium. Taxonomy (GTDB): domain Bacteria; phylum Actinomycetota; class Thermoleophilia; order Solirubrobacterales; family Thermoleophilaceae; genus JACCYP01. Next base: position 323 of record JACCYP010000009.1, on the reverse strand, counting down.
TGGGTGTACTCCACGTGGATGCCGAGCTGCTCGAGTGCGAGCACGGTCTCGCGGCGCACATCGGAACCGGCGTCGAGCGTGGTGAGGTCGAAGTAGCCGCCCTCGTCGAGCACCTCCGGGCGCCCACCCTCCGGGCGCGCATTGCGGAAGTAGAAGAACTCGAGCTCCGGACCGACGTTGAAGGCGTCGAAGCCCATCGAGCGCGCCCGCTCGAGGGCGCGCCGGAGCACGTGGCGCGGGTCGCCCTCGTAGGGCTCGTGCGACGGCGTCAGGATGTCGCAGAACATCCGCCCGACACCCTGGGACTCGGGCCGCCACGGAAG
>JACCYP010000007.1 GCA_013696425.1 Thermoleophilaceae bacterium | reverse complement strand
CTTCCTCACCGACGTGCTCGAGATCCCCTGGGACCAGGTCCACGAGGAGGCCGAGCGGCTCGAGTACTGGATGTCGGACACGGTCGAGCAGAAGATGCTCGCCGCGATCGGCGACGCCAAGACCTGCCCCCACGGCCACCCGATCTTCGAGGGCGACCGGATCGAGGGCGTGCCCCTCGCCGATGTCGAGCAGGGAGCCGACGTGACTGTGCTGCGCTTCGAGAACGAGGCCGAGGACCTGCTCCACTACCTGAAGGACACCGGCCTGCAGCCGGGCCTGAAGGGGGTTGTGGCCGCGCCGGAGGGCGACGAGGTGATCGTCGAGATCAACGGGAACCGCCACTCGATCTCGAGCAGCGTGGCTGAGACCGTCTCGGTGGTCGCAGACCCCTCACCGCCCCCGCGCGTCGCACTGCCGGAGCACCTCGTGCTCGGCGAAGACCGCTACGGGCGCTAGCCCGCGCTCTACGCCTGAGGGTCTCGGGGCGGGAGCCCGGGAGGATCCGGCGGACGCTCCTGGCCGGGCTCCCGATCGGGCGGGGGCCCCGGGTCGCGCGGGATCCCCTCGACGGGCGGCGGGGGCGGGGTCCAGTCCGGGTCCGCCTGCGGCGCACTCGGCCCCGGCAGTGACACGCCGGCCTTGCGCGCCACTAGGTCGAAGTAGAGCAGCGTGATGCACAGCGCCACGAACGGCGCGGCCACGATCTGGCCGAGCATCGTGCCGACCAGCGAGAGGGCGTCGGCGTCCGCGGCGTCCGCGCCCGCCTCGAGCGGCAGCGCGAGCAGCGCCGTCGGCACGATCGCGCACAGGTTCACCGCCAGCGCGACACCGGCCGTGCGCCACCAGAGGCCGCGCGTGAGCTCGGTGCTGAGCGCGAGCGCGTCGAGGCGCTCCTTCTTCTCGATCACCACCGCCTGCGCGACGAACAACCAGCGCACCGCGACGAATATGCCGGGCACGATCAACGCGAAGAGCCCGAGCGCGATGCCGACCCCGGCGATCAGGACCGCCACGAACAGCGGGGCGAACGCGTCGAAGCCGCTGCGCATCGTCTCCAGGAAGCCGGCCTTGCGGTTCTCGGCCTGTTCGCGCAGGACGTGGATGGCCATGGCGGTGACAAGCGGGCTGATCACGAGGAAGCCGAGCGCGACATCGATGATCTGTCGGCCGACCTCGGCCTTCTCCTGGTAGCCCCTGCCGAAGGAGTCGAAGTTGACGATGGCGTTCGCCGGTATGACGATGGCGGCCGAGACGCCCAGCAGTACCCAGATGGCCTGCCCGTAGGAGCTGAGGCCGTCGCCGAGGATCTGGTCGAGCTTGCGCGGGCGGCGCAGTTCGAGCGCTGGGCGCTCGTTCAAGCCGCGGCGGGCTGAATGGCCCCGTAGGCCTCCGCGAGCCGCGCGATTCCCTCGCCGATCTCGTCGGTGGTGACCCCGGAGTAGGCGAGGCGCAGGGTGTTCTCGCCGCCCTCGAGCAGAAAGTCGGTGCCCTTCACGAACTGCACGTCGCGTGCCTTCGCGGCCTCGAACAGCGCGTCCACGTCGGTGCCCTCGGGGAACTCGACCCACATGAAGTAGCCGCCCTGGGGCGGGGTGAACCTCGCGTCGGGGAGCTGCTCGCGGAGCGCGGCCACGAGCGCGTTGCGGCGGTCGCGCAGGGCGCCGCGCACGACCTCGATCGAGCGGTCGAGACCGCCGCCGCGGCAGAACTCGTTGACGATCGACTGGGAGACCATGCTCGGCGAGATGTAGGTGTTGGTGGCGAGCGTGGTGATCCGCTTGATCAACTCGGCCGGCCCGGTGAGCCAGCCGACGCGGATGCCCGGGCACACGGTCTTCGAGAACGACGATGCGTACACGACCCGGCCGGCCGGGTCGCCGGAGAGCATGGTCGCCAGCGGCTCGCCCTCGAACCGCACCTCGATGTAGGGATCGTCCTCGAAGATCGTGAACTCGTACTTCGCGGCGAGCTCCAGCAGGCGGGCGCGCTTCTCGGCCGAGAGCGTGTAGCCGGCCGGGTTCTGGAAGGTGGGGATGATGTGCGCGAGCACCGGCTTCGCGCCGGCCTCGAGCGCGCTCTCGAAGGCACCCACGTCGATGCCGTCCTCCTCGAGCGGGATCGCCAGGATCTCGGCGCCCCGGTGACGCAGGTTCAACAGCGTGCGGTCATACGTCGGCGCCTCGACCACGACGAGGTCGCCCGGGCCCACGAGGGTCTCGAACAGGAAGGCGTCCGCCTGCATGGAGCCGTTGGTGACCACCACCTGGTCCACCTCCACTCCCTGGCGTTCGGCGATCCACTCGCGCAGCGGCGCGTAACCCACCGAGGTGCCGTAGGCGGTGGTGCCCTTGGCGTCGTTCTCGAAGCCGCGCACGGCGGCGTCGCGGAGCTCATCTACGGCCACGATGTCGAGCGAGGGGGCGCCTCGGGCGAAGGAGATCGGCATGGCGGTGAGCCTAGCTTCTGGCCGCGGGCGACGTCCTAGGCGGCGCGGGCGTATACGAGCACGTTGTCGCGGTAGCCCTCGCCCGGCGTGTAGGGCCCGCCGCAGGTGATGAGCACGAGCACGGGGTTTTTCGACGGCCCGTAGACCTGCTTCTCCGGGAACTGCGCCTTCTCGATCTGGGTCGAGCCGATCACGTTGAAGCGGTGCACACCGCCGCGCTGGTCGGTGATCGACACGAGCGTGCCGGCGGGGATCTTCGGTACCCGCGCGAACAGCCCCGGCCCCTTTTCGGTGTCGAGATGGCCGATCACCACGGCGCGCCCCACCTCGCCCGGCCGCGGCCCGGCGTCGAACCAGCCTGCGCGCCCGATCGGCGGCACCTCGAGCCCCTCGGACTTGGCCTGCACAGGCTGGACGACCGCGTTCACGTGCGCGGCGGGAATGCGTATGCGCGCCGGCGGCGCCGGGCGCACGCCGCCCGCGATCGGCTCGAGCTCCTGAGGGCGGATGCCGAGCGATCCCGGCTTCGCCACGAGCGGCAGCAGCCGTTGCGGGTTCGAGGGCAGCTCCCGCGCCGGCCGGAGGTCGGCGAGGCGGGCGAGG
>JACCYP010000342.1 GCA_013696425.1 Thermoleophilaceae bacterium | reverse complement strand
GAGCAGCACGGGCGGCTCGGGTTCGGTGGCGAGCCCCCGGCGCACCGCGAGCGTCGCGTTCGCGCCCTTGCCGACGTTGCGCGGGGCGCGCGAGAGCTCCGCGCCCGCCTGGAGCGCGGCGTGGGCGGTGCCATCGGTGGAGGCGTCGTCGGCCACCACCACGCGCGCGCCCGGGAAGGCGTCCGCCAGCGCGGCGAGCGTGTCAGGCAGCCGGTCCTCCTCGTTGTGGGCCGTCACGACGGCTACGAGCTTCCCCCTCACCGGCGGGTATCGTGCCGCAACCCCGCGACCGAGAGCCCCAGGAGGTTGGACTTGCCTGACGTCGAGGCCCACATCACAGGGACCGTTTGGAAGATCGAAGTGCAGGTCGGACAGGACGTCGAGGAGGGCGACACGCTCGTGATCCTCGAGTCCATGAAGATGGAGATGCCGGTGGAGGCCGAGGACGACGGCAAGGTCTCCGAGATCGCCGTGTCCGAGGGCCAGTCGGTCAACGAGGGCGACAAGCTCGTCTCGCTGGAGTAGCCCTGAGCACTGATCTCGCATCCGGCAAGCTCGTCCTCGACGAGCCCGCCGAGCACCTCGCGCGCATCCGGATCGCCAACGAGGACAAGCGCGGCGCCCTCGACCACGAGATGCTCGACGCGCTCGCGGACGCCGTGCGCTCGCTCGACGCCCGGTGCCTGCTCATCACCGGCACGGGCGGGATGTTCTCCGCGGGCTATGACATCGGGAACCTCGAGGGCGCGACTTTCGCCGAGGCCGCCGAGCGGCTCGTGGCCCACCCCTTCCACGCCGCCCTGGAGGCACTCGAGGCATACCGCTATCCGGTGATTGCGGCCATCAACGGGCACGCAATAGGCGGCGGGCTCGAGCTCGCCCTCACCGCGGACATGCGCGTGTGCGCGTCGAGCGCGAAGCTCGGCATGCCGCCCGCGAAGCTCGGGCTGATCTACTCCTTCACGGGCCTGCAGAAGTTCCTCGAGGTCTGCGGGCCCGCCTACACGAGCGAGCTGTTCCACGTGGGGCGCAACGTGCCAGCCGCGCGCGGTCACCAGATGGGTCTCGTGAACGAGGTGGTTGAACCCGAGGAGGTCGAGTGGCACGCGCTCGGCGTCGCGCGCGAGATCGCCGCCAACGCTCCCCTCGCGCTAAAGGGCAACAAGGAGATCCTGCGCACCCTCCGCCACCATCGCCTGCCCGAGGCGACCGTGCGCGAGCTCGTGGACCTGCGCGAATCGTGCTTCACCTCGGAGGACTTCTACGAGGGCGTGAAGTCGTTCTCGGAGAAGCGCCCGCCGGCGTGGCGGGACCGTTAGCCGTCCGGGAGCGGGCTTAGCTTCCAGAACCAACCTACGAGGAGGTTGGGCTTGCCCCCCCTTATCACCCGCGAGGAAGCCCTTGCCTTGGGCGAGCTCGAGGACCATCAGGAGATCGAGGCGCTGATCGACCGCGCCTGGCAGGTGCGCGTGGAGCGTTTCGACGACTCCACCGACATGTGCTCCCTGGTGAACGCGAAGTCCGGCGGGTGCGCCGAGGACTGCGGCTTCTGCGCGCAGTCGAAGTACGCGGAGGCCGACACGCCGATGCACGCGATGATGAGCGCGGATCAGATCCTCGAGCACGCGAAGGCCGCCGAGGCCGCGGGCGCGCACCGCTTCTGCATGGTCACGCAGGGCCAGGGGCTCTCCAAGCGCGACTTCCAGAAGATCGTGGACGGCGCGAAGCTCGTCGCCGAGCACACGAACCTGAAGCGCTGCGCCTCGATCGGCCACATGTCGGTGGACCGCGCGAAGGCGCTGAAGGACGCCGGCATCCAGCGCGTGCACCACAACGTGGAGACGGCCGAGTCCTATTACCCGGAGGTCTCCTCGACCGTCCGCTACGAGGGCCGCATCCGCACCATCGACGCTGTGCGCGAGGCCGGCCTCGAGACCTGCGTGGGGGGCATCCTGAACCTCGGCGAGTCGCGCGAGCAGCGCGTCGAGATGGCCTTCGAGCTCGCCACGGTCGACCCCACGAGCGTGCCGATCAACCTGCTCAACCCGCGCCCCGGCACGAAGTTCGGCGACCGCGACATGATGGATCCGTGGGAGGTCGTGAAGTGGGTCGCGATCTTCCGGATGATCATCCCCGGGGCGCTCTTCCGCCTCTGCGGCGGGCGCAACGAGAACCTCGGCGACTTCCAGAAGATGGCCGTCCGCGCCGGGCTCAACGGGGTGATGATGGGCAACTTCCTCACCACGCTCGGCTCCGAGCCCGAGGATGACCGCGCGATGTTCGAGGAGCTGGGGCTGAACACGGCCCGTCAGGACGACAACGGCGCGAACCCCCGCCCCGACAACCGCGCGGGATGGCTCGACGGTGCGACCCCGGCCCAGACTCCGGTCGACCGGCTGATCGACCGGCAGGACGAAGCCCCGATGTGGGACCCGGCCACGCAGCTGCGCCACAAGAAGAAGGAGTCGGTGCCGCCCCGCCCGGACGGGGCACCCAACCGCGGCCTGGAGATCGTCCAGGTCGACCCGCGGCAGGAGGCCGCCTAGCCCATGAACGAGATCGAGGACAGGCTCGAGGAGCTGCGCCGTAGCGGGCTCTACCGCAAGCTGCGCATGGTGTCGGGGCCCCAGGGCCCGCGCGTGCTCCTGAACGGCAAGCCGGTGCTGCTGCTGTGCTCGAACAACTACCTCGGCCTGGCCGACCACCCGCGCGTGCGGCAGTCGGCCGCGGACGCCGCCATGCGCTGGGGCGTGGGCGCCGGGGCCTCGCGCCTGGTGTCCGGCAACATGACCGTGCACCGCCGCCTCGAGGAGATGCTGGCGGACTTCAAAGGGACCGAGGGGTGCGTGCTCTTCGGCTCCGGCTACCTCGCCAACACCGGCGTCGTGTCCTCGCTCGCACGCGAGGGCGACCTCGTGTTCTCCGACGAGCTGAACCACGCGTCGATCGTCGATGGCTGTCGCCTCTCGAGGGCGGAGACATTCGTGTATCGCCACAAGGACATGGACCACCTCGAGTGGGGCCTCGCCCAGGCGAAGGGCCGCGGCGCGCTCATCGTCACCGATGGCGTGTTCTCGATGGATGGGGATGTCGCGCCGCTCGAGGACATCGTCGAGCTTGCGGGCGCCTACGACACCCGCGTGATGGTCGACGATGCGCACGGCACCGGCTGCATGGGCCCCGACGGCCGCGGCAGCGTGGCGGCGGCAGGGCTCGAGCAGGAGGTCGACGTGATCGTCGGCACCCTCGGCAAGGCACTCGGCTCCTACGGCGCGTTCGCCTGCTGCGACCGCACGATGGCGAAGTACCTCGTGAACACCGCCCGCTCGCTCATCTTCTCGACCGCCCTGCCGCCCCCCGCGGTGGCCGGGGCGATGGCCGCGCTCGAGCTCTTGAATGAGGAGCCCCGCCGGGTCGAACGCCTGGCGCGCAACTCGCGTGTAATGCGCGAGCAGCTGGCCGAGAACGGTGTCGTGACCGGCGATGACCAGACCCAGATCGTGCCGGTGATCATCGGCGCAGCCGCCGACGCGATGAGCGTCTGCGAGGAGCTCCTCGCCCAGGGCGTCTTCGCGCAGGCCATCCGCCCGCCGACCGTCGCGGAGGGCAGCTCGCGGCTGCGGATCGCGGTGATGTCCTCGCACACGAAGTCCGAGCTCACCGACGCCGCCCGCCTCATCGGCCGGCTGGCGAAGCCCTTCGCCGCACAGCACCAGGTCGAGCGCGCCCGCGTGCTCGCATCCGGCGAGCCGGACCGCTCGCGGATTTACGACGGCCTTTCGGAAGCGGCCTAGGCTCCGCCGCGCTTGCGCGGGCTCTTCGTAACCGGTACCGGCACGGAGGTCGGGAAGAGCGTTCTCACGGCGGCGATCTGCGCCGCCCTGGTCGCGCGAGGGGAGCGGGTGGAGGCGTTCAAACCGGTTGTGACGGGGCTTGACGAGCCGGCCGGCGAGTTCGGCCGCGACCACGACTTGCTCGCCGCGCAGACGGGCCAGGCGCCGGAGGAGGTCGCTCCGTATCTGTTCGGGCCTGCTGTTTCGCCCCACCTTGCGGCGGAGCTCGCCGGGGTGACCATCGAACCCGCCTCCTTGCGTCCACCTGCGGGCACTGGAGGGATGGTCGTCTGCGAGGGCGTCGGCGGGCTGATGGTGCCCCTCACCCCGGGTTACCTCGTCCGCGACCTCGCCGTCGATCTCGCCTTGCCGGTGGTGGTCGCCGCGCGGCCAGGGCTAGGGACGATTAACCACACCGCTTTGACGGTCGAGGCCGCGCGTGCCGCCGGCCTGCGCGTGGCCGGCGTGGTCATGACCCCGTGGCCGCAGGAGCCCGACGCGATGCAGCGCTCGAACTGCGCGAGCGTGGAGCGGATCACGGGCGTCGACGTGGCGCCGCTCGCCCACACCGACGTCGCGGGCCTCGCCGCCGCCGGGGGGACGCTCCCGCTCGACGAGTGGCTACGCGCCTAGGGGGTCAGTCCTCGCCGCCCTGCGCGTAGTCCACGATCGACTTGTCGATCAGCCACTCCACGGGGGCGAGGTCGTCGGTGTAGACGCGCCCGCCCTCCAGCGGCGCATCGAGGCGTGCGGCGGCCGCATCGGCGGTCGCGCGCAGGCCGAAGGGCAGCGGCGCGGTGGCGAGCTTCTGCGTCTCGATCGGCTCCTCGCTGGCCACGATCAGCGTGTTGGTGTCCTCGATGGGGTCGCGCGCGACGTGGGCGAACTCCTTCTCCATCGTCGCGGTGAGCACCTTCTCGAGGTCGTCCTGGTCAGCCGGGTGGCCGGCGTTCACGATCAGCACGCCGCCGGGCGCGAGCCGCTCGCGGCAGAGCTCGAAGAACTCGCGCGTGGCGAGGTAGAAGGGGATGTAGGGCTGGCGGTAGGCGTCGACGGAGATCACGTCGTAGCGCACGTCGCCCATCCGGCGCAGGAACGGCCGCGCGTCCTCGTGGTAGAGGCGCAGCTGCGGGTTGTCCATCTCGAAGTACTTCTTGCCGATCTCCGAGAGCTCGGGGTCGATCTCGACGCCGTCCACGCGCGTGTCCGGGAAGAACTCCTCGTAGGCGCGCGCGGTGGTGCCGGCGGCGTTGCCGAGGATCGCCACCCTGCGCGGCGCGTCGGCGCGCACCGCCCACGGCAACACCAGGTGCCCGTCCCACACGTCGCCCGTGAGCGTGGTGTCGGGGTACCAGATCGAATGCTGGGCCTGGCCCTCGTTCAGCTCGAGCGCGCGTGAGCCGTCGGTGCGCTCGATCACCCGCGCGTACTGCGTCTCGGTCTCGGTCTCATAGATCACCTTGCCGTCGCTCACCTGCGCCTTGAGCGTGCCGACCGGCAGCAGGATGAGCACGACGATCGCCGCCGGCGCCGCCGCCCACCGCCGCAGCCGCAGGCCGGGCACGGCCACGACGGCGATGGCGAGCGCGAACACGAGGAACGTGCGGCGCGTGCCGAGCACCGGGATGAGCACGAGCGCCGAGAGCAAGGTGCCGAGCAGGCTGCCTGCCGTCGAGAGCGCGTACAGGCGCCCGGCCGTCTTGCCGGCGTCGGACACGCCCGAGTCGGCCACGGCCAGGCGAAGCGCCCACGGCGTGACCGCGCCGAGCAGCAGCACGGGGATCGCCACCAGCACCAGCACGCCGATCAGGGAGCCGAAGAACGCCCCGGCGGAGATCGAGTCGAGCGCGTCGACCGCGAGGTCGAGCATCGGGTCGGCCACGAAGGGCACGATCGCGAGCAGGACGGCGGCCACCAGGGCGAGCAGGCAGAGCGGCTCCTTCTCCGGGCGCTTGTCGGCCCACTTGCCACCCAGCCAGTAGCCGATCGACAGGGCCACGAGCACGATCCCGATCGTGTTCGCCCAGACGATGGTGGAGGCGCCGAAGTACGGGGCGAGCAGCCGGACGGCCGCAATCTCGGCACCCAGCGAGCCCGTCCCGACCACGAACACCAGCAATGGCAATGGTGGCATTCCGACCGTCACGGTATCTACCGTTATTCGCCGTGAGCCTCGCGTCGGATGATCGCCGCTACCTGTGGCACCCCTTCACGCAGCAGGCCGGATGGCTCGAGGAGGAGGCCCCAATCATCGAGCGCGCCGAGGGCACGACGCTGATCGACACCGAGGGCCGGCGCTACATCGACGGTGTCTCCTCGCTGTGGGCGAACGTCCACGGGCACTGCCACCCCGGCATCGACGCCGCGGTGCGCGACCAGCTCGGGAAGGTCGCCCACTCGACCATGCTCGGCCTCACCCACCCGCCGGCCATCGAGCTGGCACGCCGCCTGATCGAGATAGCGCCGCCGGGCCTGCAGCGCGTCTTCTACTCCGACTCCGGTTCCACGGCGGCGGAGATCGCGCTGAAGATGGCGTTCCAGTACTGGCAGCAGGTCGACCCGCGCAAGGACCAGTTCATCTCACTGCGCGACGCCTATCACGGCGACACGATCGGGTCGATCTCCGCAGGGGGCATCGACCTCTTCCACGAGACCTACCGGCCGCTGCTCTTCGACACGATGAAGGCGGAGCCCGGCGACACGGTGCACATGGAGCAGCTCCTGAAGCGCAATCACAACCGCGTCGCGGCGGTGATCCTCGAGCCGCTCGTGCAGGGCGCGGCGGGCATCCGGGTCCAGCCCCATGGCTACCTGCGCCGGGTGCGCGAGCTCTGCGACCAACATGGCGCGCTGCTCATCTGCGACGAGGTTGCCACCGGATTCGGGCGCACCGGGCGGATGTTCGCGTGCGAGCACGAGGGCGTCTCGCCGGATCTCATGTGCGTCGCGAAGGGTCTGACCGGCGGCTACATGCCGCTCGCCGCGACACTCGCCACCGAGGAGATCTACGAGGGCTTCCTCGGCTCCTACGAGGAGTTCCGCACCTTCTTCCACGGCCACACCTACACGGGCAACCCGCTGGCGTGCGCGGCCGCGCTCGCCACGCTCGACGCCTTCGAGCAGGAGCGCACCATCGAGCGGCTCGCGCCGAAGCTCGGGCTGCTCGCCCGCGTGCTCGAGCCCTTCGAGGGCATGCCCGAGGTGGCCGAGGTGCGGCGCCGCGGCTTCATGGTCGGCATCGAGCTCCAGGGCTTCCAGCCCTCCCAGCGGATGGGACACCAGGTAACGCTCGAGGCCCGCAGGCGCGGCGCCATAGTCCGCCCCCTCGGCGACGTGGTGGTGCTCATGCCGCCGCTGTCGATCTCCGAGCACGACCTCGTGCGGTTGGTCGACATCACGCGCGAGTCGGTCGCCGCGGCC
>JACCYP010000288.1 GCA_013696425.1 Thermoleophilaceae bacterium | reverse complement strand
TCGGGATCACGAAGGCGGTCGAGCTCCCGTGGCGCTTCTGCGATGCAAACAGCCGGCACGTGTCGCGGCCGTGGCCGCCCGACATGCGCCGCGGCGGCGCCTAGACCCCGGGGGTCATGGCAGACCGAGGCTTCGGGCTCGGCACCGGGTCCGGCGCCTAGGTACCGGCCGGCGGGGCGCCACCGCCGCCCGTCCCGGGCGTAGGCGCCGGAGCGGGAGCGGGGGCCGGTGTGGCGGGGGCCTCCGGCTCGGGCTCCGGAGCGGGCGTGCGCTCGCGGCGCGGTGCGGCCTCGCCGCCACCGTCGTCTTCCGGCGCGGGCTCCTGCTCGGCTCCGCCGCCTCCGCTCGGTGCGGGGGTGGGTGTGACCGGCACGACGGGACCCGTGGTGGTGCCGTCCTTGTCGTCGTCCTTGCCGTCCTTTGCCTTCCTCTTGGCCTCGCGGTCGTCGCGGATCTTGATCGCGCTCGTCATGAAGTCCTTCCAGATGTCCGTAGGAAAGGTGCCGCCCGCCACCTCGCCGCCGCGGTACTCGGTCTTCATCGGCTGAAGCTTGTTCGCGTAACCGACCCACACCGCGACGGTGTACTGGGCGTTGAAGCCCACGAACCAGGCGTCGCCATAGTTCTCGGTGGTGCCGGTCTTGCCGGCGGCGAACTCGCCCAGGTCGGCGTTCTTGGCGGTGCCGCTCTTGATCACTCCGGCCATCACGTTCTGGGCGGTGGTGCCGATCTCCTCGGGGAAGATCCGGTCGTCGCGGCGCCTGTTTTCGTCGATCCCGCGCCCGCCGCGCCCGCGGCGCACCTCCTCGATGGCCACGGGGCCCTTGCTGCCGCCACGCGATCCGAGCGTGCCAGACACGCGTTCACCCTTGTTGGCGATGGTGGAGTACGCGTATGCCATCTCGAGCGGTGTCACGCCCACCTTGAGGCCTCCGAGTGTCATGGCGGGGTTGGTGGAGACCTTCGTCTCTATGCCCATCCGGCGCGAGAGTCGGGCGACCTTCTTTGTTCCCACCTTCAACCCGAGCTCGGCGTACACCGAGTTGTCGGACTGCGCGGTGGCGTTGGCCAGCGTGCTGACGCCCGAGTAGTTCGATTCGTAGTTGTTCACCACAAATTTCTCCTTCTTCGAGCCCGGCACTGGGAATATCTTCTTCTTGGAGGTGAAAGTCGCACCCGGCCCGATGCCCTGGCGCAGCGCCTCGATCAGGATGAACGGCTTGAACGAGGAGCCGGGCTGGCGGTGGCCGTTCGTGGCCAGGTTGAAGGGTTTCGACCTGAATGAGTTGCCCCCGACGAGCGCCTTCACCTCGCCGGTCTTGTTCTCGATCGCCACCAGTGAAGAGGAGGGCCCGACCCCGTTGAGGTTCTGCGAGATGGCCTGCTCGGCGGACTTCTGCAGTTCCGGGTCGATGGTGGTGCGCACGTCGAGACCGCCGGAGAACACGCGCGCGGCGCCGTAGCGGTCCACGAGCTGCTGAGTCACCCAGGTCGAGAAGTAGGGCTGCTTGGAGATCGGCTGGGGCGGGCGCAGCTTCTCCTGGGTGGGAAGCGCCTCGGCCACGGCCTCGTCGTACTGCGGGCGGGTGATCGAGTTCTGCTCGAGCATGTTCTTCAGCGCCAGGTCACGGCGTTTCTTCGAGGCGACCGGGTGCTGTACGGGGTCATAGGCGCTCGGCGAAGCGATCACCGCCGCGAGCAGCGCCGCCTGGGCGGGGGTCACGTTGGCCGCCGCACGCTCGCCGGCGTCGTAGGTGTCGTCCTCGCTCTGGGGCGCCGCGGCGGCCGTCTGGCCGGGTGTGGTCACGGTCTTGCCCTGGGTGCGCCCGCCGTTGGGGAAGTAGGTGCGCACCGCCGACTCGATTCCGTAGGCGCCGTTACCGAAGTACACGCTGTTCAGGTACTGGGAGAGGATCTTCTGCTTGGACCACTGCTTCTCGAGGTGGTAGGCGAGCGCCGACTCGCGGAGCTTGTTCAGCACGGTGCGCTCGTCGGCGGCTTCGGTGGCGTTCTTCACGAACTGCTGGGTGATCGTCGAGGCGCCCTGCGCGGCGCGGCGCTTCAGCACGTCCTGCCCGAGCGCGCGCGCGATGCCGCGATAGTCCACGCCGCGGTGCTGGTAGAAGCGCCGGTCCTCGATCGCGATCACGGCGTTCTTCACGTTCGAGGAGATGTCCTTCTGCTGCACCAGGACGCGGTTGTTGTTGCCTGTCAGGCGCGCGAGCTGAGAGCCGTCTTCGGCGCGCATCACCGAGTTGCGCGAGGCCTTGAACTCAGCTGTGTTCTCGAGCTCGGGCAGGTCGGTTGAGACGGCCATCATCATTCCGAAGATCGTCGAGATCAGGGCGATGAAGCCGAGCCCGGCGATCACGAGGAACAGCCGCAGTTTCTTGAGCTTCGGCTTGGGCGGACCCGTGGGCGGCTCGGACTCCTGCAGGCGCAGGGCGCCACGGCCGGGCGCAGGTTCGATCGCTACTGGAGCAGTGGGGTCGTTCATCGTGTTGATGCCAGCACGGCCGCCTCAAGGGCATCGAAGGCGGTCTGCAGCGGGGCGGCGGTAGCTGCTGAAGGCCCGTCCGGCGAGGTCGGCAGTCTAGCATCGCGCCCATGACGGATCCCGACGTTTTCCTGCTCCGTAACGCCGTCGACGCCCTCCCTGAGGGCATGCTCGGACGGCAGCTCGACGATGGCGCCCCGCTGCGGGTGAAGTTCGGGATCGACCCCACGGCGCCCGACATCCACCTGGGCCACACGGTGGTGCTGCGCAAGCTGCGCGAGTTCCAGGGCCTCGGCCACACCGTCGTCCTGATCGTCGGGGACTACACGGCGCGCGTGGGCGACCCGAGCGGGCGCTCGGAGACCCGGCCGGTGCTTGCACCCGAGGAGATCGACGCGAATGCGGAGACGTTCAAGGAGCAGGCGTTCCGCCTGCTCGACCCGGCGCGGACCGAGGTGCGGCTGAACTCCGAGTGGCTCGACATGTCGATGGTGGAGCTCTTCCGCCTCGTCCGGACATGCACCGTGGCGCAGCTGCTCGAGCGCGACGACTTCGCCAAGCGCTACGCCTCCGGGCAGGCGATCTCGGTGCTGGAGCTGCTCTATCCGCCGCTCCAGGGCTACGACTCGGTTGCGATCGACGCGGATGTGGAACTGGGGGGCACCGACCAGAAGTTCAACCTGCTGCTCGCGCGCGACATCCAGGGCGCCTTCGGGAAGAAGCCCCAGTCCGTGCTCACGATGCCGATCCTGCCCGGCACCGACGGCGTGCGGCGGATGTCGAAGTCGCTCGGCAACTACGTCGGCGTCACCGACAGTCCCGAGGACATGTTCGGGAAGGTGATGAGCATCCCCGACCCGGCAATGCCGCTCTGGTACGACCTGCTGGTCGACATCCCCTATGACCCAACCGCGGCGCCCGTGAAGTCCAAGCGGGCGCTGGCCGCGGCGATCGTGGCGCAATACCACAGCGAGGATGCGGCCCGTGCCGCGGAGGCGCACTTCGACCAGCTCCACGTGCGCGGCGAGGCGCCCGAAGACGTGGGGGAGGCCGAGCTCCCCGGCGACGATCCCGTCCACCTCCCGGCCCTCATCAGGGAGCACTTCGGCATCTCCGCCGGCGAGGCGCGGCGCCTGCTCGGGCAGGGCGGGGTCAAGCTCGACGGGGAGCCTCTCGGAGCCGCCGATCTGGACCTGCCGGCAGCCCGCCTGGATGGCGCCCTGCTGCAATTGGGCAAGCGCCGCTTCAAGCGCTTCTTCGCCCGTTGACCGCAACGGACGGGGCGCGCTATATTGGACGGCCCCCAGAGGAAGGGCTTGGCCTCCTGAGGGAGGCCTTTGTTTTGTCCTGAATCTGGGAAATGCGTAGGCTGGCCGCGGAGTCCCCGCACCGGCCGAGGACGCACCGGTCTTTGAAAACTCAACAGAGTGCTTGCGATCCGAGGACTTCGGTTCTTGGATCGCGTCCAGAATTCGACCCGTCGTCCGTCTCGCGGACGACGGTCACCTGAACCCGTCGAATCCGAGGCTTCCCTGCATGTGTACGGGGGAGGCCGTCATTACGGAGATCGACAACTTTCCTGACTAGACAGTGGAGCCGATGCCTTCGGGCACCGGATGACACGCCAGTCTTTTACGGAGAGTTTGATCCTGGCTCAGGACGAACGCTGGCGGCGTGCTTAACACATGCAAGTGGAGCGACGAACCAGGGCTTGCCCTGGGGCAGAGC
>JACCYP010000283.1 GCA_013696425.1 Thermoleophilaceae bacterium | reverse complement strand
GTACTCAGGCTCACCTCCGGCCTCGGATATTCGCTCCACGCCTACTTCGCGAAGGCGCAGGCGCCGGACCGCGGCCTGGCGCGGGCGGCGCGGGCCAGCACGCCGATCCGGATCGCAGGCGTGCTCGCCGCGGCGACCGGATACCGCCGCACCGCCGGCGTGCTCGTGGTGGGGGGCGCGCTCGCGGGTGGGGCCGCTTGGACTACGGTGCGCACATGACCCCAGAGGACCACGCCGACTTCGTCCGCCGCTTCGAGAACTGGTGGCAGAGGCCCGATCCCAAGACGCTCGGGAGCACGCTGGCCGAGGACGTGGTTCTGATCCAGCCGACCACCGCCAGGACCAAGGGGCTCACCGCCGCCCAGCGCTCCTTCGAGCGCCTGCTCGCGCTCACCCCGGACCTTCACGCCGCGGTGCACCGGTGGGCCGGCCACGAGAACCATGTGTTCATCGAGTTCACGATGACCGGCACGCTCGAGGGCAAGACGCTGTCGTGGGAGAACGTCGACCGCTTCACGCTGAACGATGACGGGCTCGCCACCGAGCGCGTGAACTTCCACGACTCCGTGGCCGTCGCGGCGAAGCTGATCTCGCACCCGCAGGGCTGGCCGCAGATCTACCGCTCCGGCCTGCTCAAGCGTTGAGCCGGGCCCTCCCCGACCACCAACACGCCGGATCCCTAGACCTCCGGCGGGCGTCCGCCCCTGCGCTCGAGCTTCTCCTCATAGACCTCGGTCGTCGTGCCGCCGATCGCGTCGCGCAGCTTGTTCTTGAACCGCTCGGTGCGGCGGTCCGCGCGGAAGCGGTCGACCGCCTTCGCCTGCTTCTTCGGCTTGCGATCGCCGTAGAAGCGCCGTGCCCAGGCCGAGCGCGGCTTGCCGATCCGGGACGCGCCGTAGATTGCCACCGGAAAGACGAACAGCCCGATAGCGCCGTGTGCAACCCGGCCCTTCATGAAGCAGATCGCCAGCAGCAGGAAAATGAACAGCGTCAAGGAGATCGAGGCGATCAGGGTGGCCGTCGAGGCCGTGTCGAAGTCGAAGGGGTCGGAGCCCACCAGTACCAGCGCCATCAGCAGGGCGGCGATCACGGTGGCGTCGATCGAGCGCCGCCCGTCCTCGGCCCAGTAGACGTCCTCGAGCCGCACCCACAGCGAGAACTCGTCGATCGTGAGCCCGATCCCGATCCCGAAGATGACCGCGCAGATCTCGAACCACGGGCTCACGTCGTAGACGGTGATCGCGAGCGAGCCCGCGGCCATCATCGCCACGATCCCGAACACGAGGTGGTGGATGTGGACGCCGCCGTCGGTCGAGATCGACCCGGGCCACCATGCCACCCGCGGGGAGCGCATGATCCGGGTGCTCATCCGGATGAATGCGAACGCTCCGATGAAGCCGAGCAGCACGAGGAACAGCCCTTCGCGCTGCTCCGCGACGAGGTCGTCCCAGAAGTCGGTGATGAAGGAGGCGAATTCGATCGGCACGGTGCCGAAGTAGACCACTTACGATCGACGGGATGAAGGCGCTGGCGCTATCGGCGCTCGCATTGCTCGCGCTGCCCGCCGTCGCCGGGGCGGGCCCGCTCGGCCTGAACGACTGCCGCCAGAGCGAGGGCGTCCAGCAGTGTTCCGGGCTGGTGAAGACGTGGGACGGGGTCCCGCTCGACACGACCGTCACGCTGCCCTCGGCGGGCGCGAAGGACATGCCGCTCGTCGCCCTTCTCCACGGTTTCGGCAACTCGAAGTACGAGTACCTCGATCCCAAGGAACAGGCCTACACGGGGAACGCCTACGACTGGGCGAAGGACGGCTACGCGGTGCTCACATACACCGCGCGTGGGCTATGGGGGTCGTGCGGCACGCCCGAGTCGCGGCTCGCGAGCCCGGCCGCGTGCGCCAGCGGCTACATCCATCTCGCCGACACCCGCTTCGAGGTTCGCGACGCACAGCACCTGATCGGCGCGCTGGTGGACGACGGCACCGCGAACGCGAAGCGGATCGGGGTGACGGGCGACTCCTACGGCGGCGGCCAGTCGATGGCGCTGGCGGCGCTTCGCAACCGCACGATGCAGCCCGACGGGCGGCTTCTGCCGTGGCGCTCACCAAATGGCACACCGCTGCAGATCGCCGCCGCGGCACCGGTGATTCCGTGGACCGACCTGAACCACGTGACGGCCCCGAATGGCAGCACCTTCACGCACACGATCACCCCGGCCGGCGCCACGCGCCGGCAGATCGGGGTGTTCAAGGCGTCGGTGGCGAACGCGATCACCGCGGCCGCCCAGTTCGCGATCGGCCCGGGCCAGCCCACCGGCGAGCCGTTCGTGCCCGGCCGGCCGATGGGATACCTGAGCCCGCCCGGCGTCGACTCCCAGGCGGACGTACCCGCGTGGGTCGCGCGTGCCGACGCGGGCGAGCCCTACGGCGACGACGTGCGCTCGATCCAGGCGCAGCTCGAGAACCGCTCGTCCTACTCGATCGATTCGAGCGTGTCTCCGCCCCCGCTGTTCATGGCGAGCGGCTTCACCGACGACCTGTTCCCGGTCGACGAGGTCGTGCGGTTCGCCAACCGGACGCGGAAGGAACACCCGCGCACGCCGGTGTCGCTCCTGCTCGGCGACTTCGGCCATCAGCGCGCGTCGAACAAGAAGCCCGAGCGCGACCGCCTGATCCGCGACATCCGCTCCTGGCTCGACTTCTACGTGCGCGACAAGGGTGCCGCCCCGCCGGAGCAGGCGGTGGCGACGACGCAGACCTGCCCGAAGGCGACGCCCAGCGAGGGGCCCTTCACGGCGCCGGATTTCCACGCGCTCGCGCGTGGTGAGGTGCGCTTCTCCTCGGGCGCGCGGCAGGGCGTGTCGAGCGCCGGCGGCGACACCCAGACCGGCGCCGCGATCGACCCCGCCACGGGAGGCGGTGACGCATGCGTGAAGACGCCCGCCGCGAATGCCCCCGGCACGGCGAACTATCGCCTGCCGAAGGCGACGGGCGGCGGCTACACGCTGATCGGCGCTCCCAGCGTGAGCGCAAAGCTCGGCCTGGGCGGCGCGGACCCGAATGCGGTGCAGATCGCCGCGCGCCTCTGGGACGTCGCTCCCGACGGCGCCGACCAGACGCTCGTCGCGCGCACCGTCCTGCGCCCGAGCGGACGCTCCAGCGACCTCTTCCAGCTGCACCCGAACGGGTGGCGATTCGAGGCCGGGCACACGCCGAAGCTCGAGCTGCTCGGCCGCGACGCGCCCTACGCGCGCCCCTCGAACGCCGCCTTCGAGCTCGCCGTGGGCGACCTCGAGTTGCGCCTGCCCGTGCGCGAGGTCCCCGACTGCACGACGGTGCTGGCCACCGCGGCGCCGCTGCGCCCGCCGGGCCAGGAGCTGGCCCCGGGTGTGAGTTCCACGGAGGGCCCGGGCTGCGGAGCGGGCACGCGTGGGAAGGCGAAGCTGAAGCTCCGCGCCCGCTGCGTGAAGAGGGGCCTGCGCGTGCGCGCGACCGTGAGGGGCGGGAAGGCACGCCGCGTGGACTTCTACGTGCGCGGCCGCCGCAAGGCGCGTGACCGCCGGGCGCCGTTCGTGAAGACGGTGATGAAGCGGGGCGCGCGGGCCAAACGGGTGAAGCTCACGGCGCGCGCGCTGCTGCGCGGGGGCGGGCGCATCAAGGCGCGCCGCACCGTGCGAACCTGCCGCGCGTGATCCCCGAAGAAAGGCACGAGCGCAACCGGGTTCCCGTACGCCTCCCCGAGAACAAGGTCAGCCCCTTCGGGTCGATCGGGCGCCGGGTGGGCTTCGCCCTCTTCCTGATCGCCTTCGTCGCGCTCGTGGCCTATGCGGACCGCGGGGGTTACCAGGACAACGGCGGCGGCGGGCTCAGCCTCCTCGACGCCTTCTACTACTCGACGGTCACGATCACGACGACCGGATACGGCGACATCTACCCGGCGTCGGAGGCCTCGCGCCTGCTCACCACGATCCTCATCACCCCGGCGCGAATACTGTTCCTGATCCTGCTGGTCGGTACGACGCTCGAGTTCCTGGCCGAGCGCACCCGCGAGGCTTACAGGCTGCGACGCTGGAGGGCGGATTTGGAGGACCACATGATCATCTGCGGCTACGGGACGAAGGGCCGCAGCGCGGTCTCATCGCTCGAGGGTCACGAGATCGACCGGTCGAAGATCTTGATCGTGGATCCAGATGAGACCGCGCTCGAGGGTGCGCGCGCCTCCGGCTTCGCGACCATCCACGGGGACGCCACGCGCACCGAGGTGCTCCGCACCGCGGGAGTCGAGAGTGCGAGGGGCGTGGTGGTGGCCGCGAACCGCGACGACGCCGCGGTGCTCATCACGCTCACGGCGCGCGAGTTGAACAAGACGGCCACGATCGTCTCCGCCGTTCGGGAGGAGGAGAACGGCCACCTGCTGCGCCAGAGCGGCGCCGACTCGGTGATCTCCTCCTCGAGCGCCGCGGGACGCCTGCTCGGGCTCGCGACCCAGACCCCGCGTGTGGTCGACGTGCTCGAGGACCTGCTGTCCGTGGGGGAGGGGCTCGACATCGTCGAGCACGACGTGGGGGAGAAGGACACGGGCAAGCCGCTCGCGGAGTTCGAGCCCGGGATGCTCAAGGTGGCGATCATCCGCGGCGAGGAGATCCTCCGCTTCGACGATTCGCGCGTCCGCGAGCTCGAGGCCGGCGACCGCGTCGTCTGTCTCTGCAACCGCGACGCGGCTTAGGCGCCGCCGGCGGTCAGGGCGCGGTGGCGATCGGCGCGATCAACTCGCGCGCGACCCTGCGCGCCGCCGCGTCGTCTCCGAGCGGCAGCGATGAGTCCTGGATGAGCACGAAGGACACGCACAGGCGCACGAGCAGGTCGGCCACCTGCTCGCGGCGTTTCGCGGGCTCGAGTCCGGCGAGTGCGAGCCAGCCCGAGGAGGCGTCGCGGAGCATCCGGAACATCTCGCTGCTGTCGGCGGTGAGCGTGGTGAGCACCGTGTCCGGCTCCAGGCGCGCGAGGCGGTTGAGCAGCGGATGCTCGCGCGCGATCCGCATGGCCACCACGAAGCCCTCGGCCACCCGGTCGCCGAGTTCGAGCTCCGGGTCGACCGCCGCCTCGAGCTGGGCGAGACAGCGGCGCGCCTCGCGCACCGAGAGCGCCTCCACGAGCTTGTCGCGCTCGCCGAAGCGTCGGTAGACCGTCATCCGCCCGACCCCGGCGCGCTGCGCTACGAGATCCATGGTGAGGTTGCGCACGCCCGAGGCCGCGGCCACGGCCAGGGCGCCGTCGAGGATGCGCTCGCTCACCTCGTCGGCGGGCGGCACGACCTCCGGGTCGAGGGCGCGCTCGAGCAGGGTGGGCGTCACGCGGCGGCGGCCATCTCGCCTGCCGCGGCGAGCCGGCCTATCTCCTCGTGGCGCCAACGCATGTATCCCGTGGCCGTGTTGCGGAGCGACGCCGGCATGAGCGGAGTGGCGGTGCGCGCCACACGCCCGAGCGCGGCAACCTCCAGCCGCTCCGTGCGCGAGAGCTTCACGCCGAAGCGCTCGCGCAACGCGCGGGGCAGCAGCCGCACGGTCACGAGCCGCTGGGCGCGCCCCATCGCCGGGCCGCCGAGCGCAAAGCCGGGGCGCAGGGCCGCCGGAAGGGGAGGGGCGGCCGGGTGGGCAAGGGTCTCGAGCACGTCGTACACGGTCGGGGTCGGCTCGAGGCGCTCGGTGATCATCCACTCGTAGTACTCGGCGAACTCGGCGTGGGTTGCGGGCAGGTCGCGCTCGCGCACGCCGAGCAGGCGCCCGAGCTTCGTCCACTCGCCGTAGAACCGGACGACCTCGCCGTGGTCGAGCGCGATGCCGAAGTGGTGGTGCACCCGCACGATCGCGTCGAAGAGCGTGACGTGCACCCAGCCGTAGGCCTCGGGCTCGAGCGCGTGGTAGCGGACGCCGTCGGGGCGCACGCCCTTGATCTGCGTGTGGATGCCGCGCACCGCGCGGCCGATGCCGGCGGCGGTCTGCGGGTCGCCGTACACGAGCCCGTTGGTGAAGTCGAGCGTGCGCAGCAGCCGCCCCCAAGGGTCCTCCTTGAAGTTCGAGTGCTCGGCCACCCCGGCGCCGACGGTGGGGTGGGCCACCTGGATCAGCAGCGCGTAGCCGGCGGCGAGGAAGGAGCGTGCGTCGCCGGACAGCCGCCGGGAGATCGAGTCAGGGCCCGGCACGAGCTCGAGGACCTCTTCGTCGGTGGGGAAGATGCTCGGGATGGTACGGAGAGTACCTGAGGCGTACCATTGGTACCAGCGCCTAGAATCGCCGCCGGGCCGACCCTCCAGCTGCCCGACGACCGCACGCTCGCCTACGAGGAGTGGGGCGACCCCTCGGGCACGCCCGTCCTGTTCCAGCACGGCACCGGCGATTCGCGCCTCGCCCGCCACCCCGACGAGGGGATCGCGGCGGGGCTCGGCAATTCGGCTCGGTGGAGCTCTTCTATGGCACCTCCGACGAGATCCTCAGCCCGGCGATGTACACCGGGCTCGGCGGCGGCTCCCGGACTGCGCCGTCCACAGCTGGGAGGGCGGCGGGCACTACGCGGTGTTCGCGCACTGGGAGCAGTTCCTGGGCTCTCTCGCGTGACAGGCACGCGGGGGTAGGCTCAACCCATGGCCGTCGACCCCACCGGCGAGGACATCCAGCGCTTCCTCGCGGAGCCCGACGAGGGGCGCGCGATCGTGATGCTGAACCTGCTTCGCTTCGCGCCCGGCGGCGGGCGCGAGCGCTACACCGAGTACATGCTCGCGGCCCAGCCGTTCGCGGAGAAGATCGGCGCCGACCCCGTCTATTTCGGCGACTGCGCTCCCGCGATCATCGCCGAGGAGGGCCAGGCCTGGGACGCGGTGCTGATCGTGCGCTATCCGAGCCGCGCGGCGTTCCTCGAGATGGTTGGCGACCCCGGCTACCAGGCGATCACCCACCTGCGAACCGAGGCCCTCTCCGAGGCCGTGCTGCAGCCGACCGCCGAGCGTGGATGACCGCGCTCCTTCCGTTCGCGCACGACATCTCGGTGCCTCACCTCGAGAACCTCCCCGGACCGGTGGGCGACGCCGCCGGGGCCGTGACCATCGTCGCTTTCGCGCTCCTCACGGTGCTCGTACTGGGCGGCCTCATGTGGGTGAAGAAGCGCAGCGAGGACGAGTGACTGCCGCGCGGAGCGCGCCGCGAGTGGTTACATCAAGCGCATGAGAGGGAGGGGCATCCTGGCTCTGTGCGCTCTCGCCGTGGCGATCGCGCCCGGTGCCGCATACGGGCAGGGCGACAACGCTCGCTACGAGCTGGCCAACGACTGCTGGGCGATGAAGTCGAAGTCGAACGGCAAGTTCCTCGCGAAGGCCGGCACCGGCTACCGCACCTCGGGGGGCACGCCCGCCGAGGGCGAGCCGCTCTACCTGAAGCCGACCGAGCTTGGCAAGTACCTCCTCTACACGCGCGGGCGCGAGTTCGTGGGTGCCTCCAACGGAAAGGCGCAGACCGCGGCGCAGCCGAGCGAGGCCACGATCTGGACGATCGATGGAACCGCCGGCGCACTCAAGCTCGTGAACGGCGGCACGGGCCTCGGCCTCGCCGGAGACGAGGCCGTGCTGGTCGACTCGGGCGCGGCCGAGTCGTTCTCCTTCGAGAAGGCCTCGAACTGCTCGCCCTACCCCGAGATCGAGACCAACGTGAGCGGCACGCCGTCGAGCAACCCGATCCCCTACAACGAGACGCGCGGCTTCGCCGACTTCCACATGCACATGATGGCCTTCGAGTACTTCGGCGGCGGCTTTCACTGCGGGAAGCCCTGGGACCGCTTCGGCGTGGAGTACGCGCTCGTCGACTGCCCCGACCACGGCCCCGGCGGCGCGGGCGCGGCCGCCGAGAACGCATTTTCGTCGGGCGGTACCACGCCCACCCACGACACGGTCGGCTGGCCCACCTTCAACTACTGGCCGAAGTACAACTCCTACACCCACGAGCTGAGCTACTACAAGTGGACCGAGCGCGCCTGGGCATCCGGCCTGCGCCTGTACGTGAACCTGCTGGTGGACAACGCCCCGCTCTGCGAGGTCTATCCCGTCGGCCGGAGGAACTCCTGCAACGAGATGGACAGCGTCCGCCTGCAGGCCAAACGCCTCCGTGAGCTGGAGGGATACATCGATGCCCAGGCGGGCGGACCCGGCAAGGGCTACCTGCGGATCGTGGAGGATCCCTTCGAGGCCCGCCGCGTGATCAACCAGGGCAAGCTCGCGGTGATCATGGGCATCGAGATCTCGAAGCTCTTCGACTGCGGCATCTACAACGACCAGCCCGACCCGGGGTGTGACACCAAGTCGATCGACCGCCAGCTCGACGAGGTCTACCGGATGGGCGTGCGCGGGATGGAGATCGTGAACAAGTACGACAACGCCCTCTCGGGAGTCGCGGGCGACTCGGGCAGCGCCGGCGTGGTCACCGGTACGGGCAACAAGTACGAGACCGGCGATTTCTTCGACCTCAAGACTTGTACCGACGAAGACACGGATCGCGGCCCGACCTCAACACCGGGCACCGAGCAGGACCAGATCTTCGGCGCCACGCTGAACCTGTTCCTGCCCGGAGGTACAGCGCCGGTCTACCCGCCGGGACCCGTCTGCAACACGAAGGGATTGACGGTGCTCGGCGAGCACCTCGTGCGGCGGATGATCGAGAAGGGCATGATGATCGACCCCGATCACATGAGCGTGCTCGCGCGGCGCCAGCTCCTGAACATCACGGAGTCAAAGAACTACTCGGGCGTGCTCACGAGCCACTCGTGGTCCACCAACGACGCCTACCGGCGGATCGCCAACGCGGGTGGAGCGCAGGCCCCCTACGCGGGCAACTCCACGAGCTTTGCCAAGGAGTGGAAGGAGCGCAAGGCGATGGCCAACTCGCGCTACCTCTTCGGCATGGGCTACGGTGCGGACGCGAACGGCCTCGGTGCTCAGGGCGCCCCGCGCAAGGACGCCGCCAAGAACCCGGTCAAGTACCCGTTCAAGTCCTTCGACGGCGCGGTCACGATCGACAAGCAGCAGAGCGGTTCGCGCGTTTACGACATCAACAAGGACGGCGTGGCTCACTACGGCCTCTACGCCGACTGGGTCGAGGACCTGCGGATGATCGCCGGCCAGGAGATCGTCGACGACATGGCCAAGGGTGCCGAGTCATACCTCCAGACCTGGGAGCGCGCCGTCGGCATTCCCGGCCCGGGCTGCCGCTCGGCGCGCGGGAAGTTCACGAAGGACGGTCTGTTCGGCCTCAAGCTGAACCGCGGTCCCGACGACACGCTGCGCGCCTCCGGCCAGCCCGCCACCCGCCAGGGACGCACCTGGACCTGGTGCGTCGACGGCAACCGCAACACCAAGTCCCGTGCCGCCGCGACCTACACGCCCGAGGGCACCGTCGCGCTGGTGTCGAGCAACGCCAAGGGCCACCGCGCGAAGCGTGTCGAGGTGGGGAGCAAGGCGCGCGGCAAGGTGCTCCGGCGCAGCACGAGGAAGTTCGGCCGCGGAGTGCTCATATCCCGCAACAGGAAGGGCGCGAAAACCGTCTATGGTCTTCGTAAGGGCCGCGTCTCCTACATTGCCGTCGCGACCAGGTCGGCGAGCAAGAATAAGAAGACGCTCGCGGGGTACCTCAAGGTCGCCGGTCTCCGCTAGCGCCGCTACCCTACGGCGCGGTACGTCGGCAGTAAGGGAGCCCTGATGAGCGAAGCCGCAGCAACAGACAAGGTCGGACGCCCGTTCTTCCGCGAGGACATCGCGCCCTACGCGCAGCCCCACATGGGTCGCAGCGTGCTCGATCTGCTCACCTCCGTGCTGCCCTACCTCCTGCTCACGGTCGGCATGTACCTGCTGCTCGACGTGTCCTACTGGTGGACGCTGCTGCTCGCGATCCCGGCGGCGGGCTTCCTGCTCCGCACCTACATCGTCTTTCACGACTGCACGCACGGGTCGTTCATGAAGACCAAGCGCGCGAACGCGATCGTCGGGACGCTCACCGGACTGCTGGTGTGGACGCCGTTCCTGAACTGGCGCCACTCCCACGCCGTCCACCACGCCACCGCGGGCGACCTCGACCGCCGCGGCGAGGGTGACGTGCCCACCTACACGGTGGCCGAGTACTTCGCGCTCCCGCGCAAGGAGCGGGTCATCTACTACATCTTCCGCAGCCCGTTCGGCATGTTCGTGCTGGGGCCGATCGTCGCGCTCATCATCCAGCCGCGGCTGATCGCCGAGGGCACCCGCCCGCGCCTCAAGCGCAGCGTGCACCTCACGAACCTCGCGCTGCTCGTGATGGTGGTCGGGCTCGCGCTGCTGATCGGGCCGTGGGACCTCTTCCTGGTCTGGTTCCCCGTCGTGATGCTCGCCGGCGCGTCCGGCGTGTGGCTCTTCTACGTGCAGCACCAGTACGAGGACGCCTACTGGGAGAACCACGACACGTGGAACTACGCGGACTCCGCGCTACGCGGCTCCTCCTACCTGAAGCTGCCGAAGATCCTCCAGTTCTTCACGGGCAACATCGGCCTCCACCACGTGCATCACCTGAGCGCGCGGGTGCCGAACTACAACCTCCAGGCGGCCCACGACGGCATCAAGCTCTTCGAGGACGTGCCCGTGCTCACCTTCTGGGACGGCATCAAGGCCGTCGAGCTCAAGGTCTACGACGAGGAGGGCGGCAAGCTCGTCGGCTGGCGCGAGGCGCGCCGCATCCACGCGGCGGCGCTCGCACGGGGCGAGGCCGCCGAGCGCTCGGCCCCGCCGAGCCTCGCCTCGGACCTGGCCTAGCGGCGGGCGCCAGCCTCTCGCCGGGAGCGCGTGCTGCGTGGCGTCATTGCCGCTCGTTCGGCAGTTGATCCGGCTAGAGCCGGGCTAAGTGCCGGATGACGGCCGCGGGACCTGGCCTACGCCTCGGCGGCGGAGCGGTGCTTGGACTGGCGCGCGAGCTTCGCGCGTGGGCCGGCTTCGAGCTCCACCTTGCGTAGGCGCACCACGTCGGGCGCGACCTCGACGCACTCGTCCTCGCGAACCCATTCGAGCGCCTGGTCCAGACTCAATTGCTTCGCCGGAACCAGGCGCACGAGCACATCGGCATTTGCCTTGCGCATATTGGTCAAGTGTTTTTCCTTCACGGCGTTCACGTCGAGGTCGTCCTGGCGCGAGTTCTCGCCGACGATCATGCCTTCGTAGACCTCCTCGCCGGGTCCGACGAAGAGCGTGCCGCGCTCCTGTAGCCCGAACAGGGCGAAGCTCGCGGTGGCGCCGCGGCGGTCGGCCACCAGGGATCCGGTGGGGCGCGTGCGCAGCTCGCCCGCCCACGGCTCCCAGCGGTCGAAGACGTGGTGCATGATCCCGGTGCCGCGGGTCTCTGTCAGGAACTCGGTGCGAAAGCCGATCAGGGCGCGCGCGGGCACCAGGTAGTCCATCCGGACCCAGCCGGTCCCGTGATTCACCATCTGGTCTAGGCGCCCTTTTCGCAGGGCGAGCATCTGGGTGAGCACGCCGACGTAGTCCTCGGGCGCGTCGATCGTCATCCGCTCGACGGGTTCGTGCACCTCGCCGTCGATCTCGCGGGTCACGACCTGCGGCTGCCCGACGGTGAGCTCGTAGCCCTCGCGGCGCATGAGCTCCACGAGTACGGCCAGCTGGAGCTCACCTCGCCCCTGAACCTCCCAGGCGTCGGGGCGCTCGGTGTCGTTCACGCGGATGGAGACATTGCCCACGAGTTCGGCGTCGAGGCGGTCGAGCACCTGGCGCGCGGTGAGCTTGCTGCCCCCGCCCTGGCCCGCGAGGGGGGAGGTGTTGATGCCGATCACGACGCTCAGGGAGGGTTCGTCGACGGTGATCACCGGCAGCGGGCGCGGGTCCTCGGGATCGGCGAGCGTCTCGCCGATCGTGACCTCGGGCAGGCCGGCGACTGCGATGATCTCGCCAGGACCCGCCTCCTCGACCACCACGCGCTCGAGCGACTCCGTCACGTACAGCTCGCTGACGGTCGCGTTCTCGATCGTGCCGTCGGCGCGGCACCAGGCGATCTGGGCGCCGTTCCTGATCGTGCCGTTGCGCACGCGGCAGAGCGCGAGCCGGCCCACGTAGGGCGAGGCGTCGAGATTCGTGACGTGCGCCTGGAGGGGGTGGCCCTCCTCGAACTCGGGCGCGGGGATGCGGTCGAGCAGCAGCTGGAAGAGCGGCTCGAGGTCGGTGCCCTCCTCGCCCTCGGTCAGGGAGGCCCAGCCGGCCTTCGCGTTCGTGTAGACGATCGGGAAGTCGATCTGGGACTCGTCGGCGTCGAGGTCGAGGAACAGCTCGTAGACCTCGTCGATCACCTCGGCGATGCGCGCGTCCGGGCGGTCCACCTTGTTCACCACGAGGATGATCGGCAGCCTGCGCTCGAGCGCCTTGCGCAGCACGAAGCGGGTCTGGGGGAGGGGGCCTTCGCTCGCGTCCACGAGCAGCAGCACGCCGTCGACCATCGTGATCCCGCGCTCGACCTCGCCGCCGAAGTCGGCGTGGCCGGGGGTGTCGACGATGTTCATCTTCAACCCCCCGTGGCGCACGGCCGTGTTCTTGGCGAGGATCGTGATGCCCTTCTCGCGCTCGAGATCCATCGAGTCCATCACGCGCTCGTTCACGTCCTGGCCGGCACGGAACGCGCCGGACTGCCACAGCATGGCGTCGACCAGCGTGGTCTTCCCGTGGTCGACGTGCGCGACTATCGCGACGTTGCGGAGGTCATCCCGGCGAGCCATCGATTAACGCCGGCCGCGGCCGTTCCGGTTGCGGTTCTGGTTGCGGTTCCCGTTGCGGGGGCCGCCACCGTTGCCGTTGCGAGGGCGCTGCCCGCCCTGGCGCTGTCCGCCGCCGCCGCGTGACTTCACGGCGATGCCGGAGCTGGCGAACTGCTCGTGGAGCTCGAGCTTCGACGCGATCTTGCCGATGTCGTGGGCCTGGTCGGCGAGCACGTAGGTGATGCCGACGCCCTTGGCGCCCGCGCGCGCCGTGCGGCCGATGCGGTGCACGTAGCCCTCGTGGTCCTCGGGGGCGTCGAAGTTGATCACGTGCGTGATGCCCTCGACGTCGATGCCGCGGGCGGCCACGTCGGTGGCGACCAGGGTGCTGACCTGGCCCTGCTCGAAACGCGAGAGCGCCTTCTCCCTCTGGTTCTGGGACTTGTTGCCGTGCATCGCGACGGACTTGATGCCGCTGCGCTCGAGCTTCTTCACGAGCCGGTCGGCGCCGCGCTTGGTGCGGACGAAGACCAGCGTCCGGCCCTCTCGACCGGAGCTGCGCAGGTCGGCGACGAGCGTGTCGAGCTTCGCCTCGTGCTGGACGGGAATGAAGCGGTGCTCGGTGTACCCGCGCTCCTCGGCGGGGGAGTGGTGCTCGTGGCGCTTCGCGTGCGAGGTGTACTCGTTCGCGAGCTTGCCGACCTCACCGTCGAGCGTTGCCGAGAAGAACAGCGTCTGGCGGTTCGGGTGGGTCTGGCGCACGATCCGGTCGACCACCGGGCGGAAGCCCATGTCGAGCATCCGGTCGGCCTCGTCGAGGACGAGGATCTGCACGTTCGAGAGCTTCACCGCGCCGCGCTGGATCAGGTCTTCGAGGCGGCCGGGCGTGGCCACGATGATGTGGGCCTTGCGGGCTGCCTTCGACTGTTTCTCGATGCCGGCACCGCCGTAGACGGCCGCGATCGCGAGCGCCTTGGCGTGGCAGATCGAGTACATCTCGTCGACGATCTGGCTAGCGAGCTCGCGGGTGGGGGCGAGGATGAGGGCGGTCTGCTTGGGGCCGTTCGCGTCGAGGCGGTCGGCCATGGGGATGCCGAAGGCGAGCGTCTTGCCCGAGCCGGTCGGCGACTTCGTGAGTACGTCCTGTCCGGCGAGCACGTCGCGTACGACGAGCTCCTGGACGGGGAATGGTCGCTCGATGCCGCGCTCGGTGAGCGCGTTCACGACCGCTGTTGATACGCCGAGATCGGCGAAGGACTGCGTTGACATATGAGAACTCCTTAGTGCGCGCTGGTCGCGTCCTGCGACCTGCGGCTAAACGATTCGGGAGATTCGACTGACCCGGATCGCTGGAGCGCTACGGAGCAAGAACCTCGCGGGCAAACGATTGCCCGCACGGGTGAAGCTAGCATGCCGCACGTGAATCTCGAGGGGATCCACCACATCACGGCCATCACGGGCGACGCTCCGGGCAACGTCGATTTTTACGCCCGTGTGCTGGGACTTCGTCTCGTGAAGAAGACGGTGAACCAGGACGACCCGACCGTCTACCACCTCTTCTACGCCGACGAGGAGGGCTCCGCCGGCACCGATCTCACCTTCTTCGACTACCCCGGCGCTGCGCCCGGAACGGCCGGCGACGGGATGGTGCACCGAGTGGTCTGGCGGGTGGCCTCCGAGGACGCGTACGACTTCTGGGAGCAGCGCCTGTCCTCCGAGGGAGTCGACGTGGCCCGTGGCGCGGGATCGCTGCGTTTCTCAGACCACGAGGGGTTCGACCACGAGCTGCTGGTGGTCGACGTGCCCGACCCGCCGCTGATGGCCGACCATCCGGACGTGCCCTCCGAGCACGCGCTCCAGGGGTTTCACGCGGTGCGTGCCTACATCGGCGATCCGGAGGCCTCGCGCCCGCTGTTCGAGGAGGCGCTCGCGTTCGAGCCGATCGACGGTGGCTGGGAGGCGCGCGGCGCCGAGCGCGGCGG
This sequence comes from Thermoleophilaceae bacterium, assembly GCA_013696425.1. Classification (GTDB taxonomy): domain Bacteria; phylum Actinomycetota; class Thermoleophilia; order Solirubrobacterales; family Thermoleophilaceae; genus JACCYP01. The sequence goes on along the minus strand of JACCYP010000283.1, from coordinate 477 downwards.
CCTCTACCTCGCCGACCCGCCCCCGCCCGAGCGCGGCCGGCCCGGCGGTGGCACCGTGCACCACGTCGCCTGGTCCTCGGCGCTCGGCCCCGAGCACGAGGAGTGGCGTCGCCGCGCCGCTGCGGCCGGCGCCCCCGTGACGCCCCTCATCGACCGCTTCTACTTCAAGTCGATCTATTTCCGCGAGCCGAGCGGGGTGCTCTTCGAGATCGCCACCCGCGGGCCCGGCTTCACGGTCGACCAGCCGCTCGACGAGCTCGGTACGACCCTCGCCCTCCCGCCGTTCCTGGAGCCCCGCCGTGCCGAGATCGAGGCCGCGCTGCAGCCGCTTCCGGCACCCCGGCGCTAGTTGACGTGCCTCAACACGTTCCGAACGAACTGAAGTAGGTCCGGGCCTGCCGAGAGGCTGTGGGTGTCAAAGCTCACTACCGCTCGGAGGCCCGGATGGAACACCGTAATGCCCCGCTCACCCGGACA
>JACCYP010000269.1 GCA_013696425.1 Thermoleophilaceae bacterium | reverse complement strand
GCGCCACCCGCGAAGATCCCGGCTGCGAGGGTGAGCCCGATGTCGGCGACCGGGCCGCCGTCCACCAGCACCGCTCCAATCGCCGCCAGAGCGAAGAACGGGACGCAGAGCAGCAGCTCGCGGACCGTGATGCCCCCGATCACGCACCGGCTCCTGCGATCGCCTGGCGCACGCACCGGCGTGTGAACTCCCCGCCGATCTCATCTCCGGTCACCAGCGCCCGGAAGTAGGTGGGCGCGATCAGCTGCTCGATCACCAGGCGCGGGTCGGCGCCCCCCGGGAGCTCGCCGCGGACGACCGCACGGGTGACCATGTCCTCGGCGCCCTCGAAGCGCGTCGACCAGAACTCCCGCAGCAGGTCCCTGAGGTCTCCCTCCGCCTCTCCGCCCGCGGCGGAGAGGGCGTGGAAGAGGCGCAGCATCCTCGGCTCGGACAGCGCTGAGGTGAGGGAGTCGAGGAAGAGCTCGAAGTCCTGCGCCGCGGCCCCGGTGTCGGGCACCGGCACCGCGTACCGCGCGGCTGCAAGCAACGAGTCGATCGTCAGGCGCGAACGCGTCGGCCAGCGGCGGTACACGGTGGCCGGGTCGACTCCCGCACGTTGGGCCACGGTCCGGTGCGAAAGCGCTCCGTAGCCGTTCTTCGCGAGCTCCTCTCGCACCGCGTCGTGCACGGCATCGCGGATTCGCGCGCTGCGACCTCCTGGGCGTGCGCTCACGGAGTCCAGCGGCGAGGAGGGGTCATTCATCGGCCGCCACCGATCTTAGTCTCGGTACGGTCAACGCGATAGGTATTGCGTTAGGCTGCGGCGCGTGAGGGTGCAAACGAGGGAGGCGACGGTATGACAGAGCAGCAGAACGTGCAGGTCATCGAGCGCTTCTACGGAGCGTTCGCCGAGGGCGACGGCGACACGATGGCGGCGTGCTATTCGCCCGATGTCCATTTCTCCGACCCCGTGTTCCCCGATCTCCACGGCTCGCAGGCGGGGGACATGTGGCGGATGCTCACCTCGACTCCCGGCGAGCTGCGGATCGAGCTGCTCGAGCACGATGCGAACGAGTCCTCGGGCTCGGCCCACTGGCGTGCTCACTACGAGTTCACCCAGACCGGGCGCCCCGTGGTGAACGACATCCAGGCGAAGTTCAGGTTCGAGAACGGGCTGATTGCCGATCACCACGATCACTTCAGCTTCTACCGCTGGTCGCGCCAGGCGCTCGGGCCGACGGGTCTGCTGCTCGGGTGGACGCCGATCGTGCGGGGGAAGGTCCAGAAGATGGCCGGGCAGCGGCTTGAGGAGTTCTCGGCGCAGGGGTAGTCCCAGGCTGAGGCGCGAGCCGCTCGGCGCGCTCATCGGTCATTATCGGCTCACCCGAGAGCGGAGACCGCATGAACATCACCGGAGTCGACTTCATCGCCGTGCCCACCGAGGACTTCGACAAGGCAAGCGCGTTCTATGGGGACGTACTCGGCCTGGAACTCTCCAAGCGCTGGGGAGACATGCCCGCCGGCGAGTTCGAGACCGGCACTCTCACGCTCGGCGTGATGCAGTCGGACGCGTTCGGGATGGAGTTCCAGCCGCATTCGCATCCGATCGCCCTCCACGTGGACGACGTACACCAGGCGCGGGCCGAGCTTGAGTCGAAGGGCGTTGAGTTCGTGCCCGACACCATGGACAGCGGCGTGTGCCACATGGCCTACTTCGCGGATCCGGACGGAAACGCCCTGATGCTGCACAACCGCTACGCGCCGCCCGGCGCGAAGCCGGGCGACTAGCTCAGCTCGAGGCCTTGCCGCCCTTTCGGCCGGCCCGCTTCTTCTGCTGCCGCTCCCGCTGCTCTTCCGGCTGCGCGAGCAGGGGATAGACGAGCCCTGCTCATTCCGAGATACGACCTAGTGTTCGTAACGATGCAACGCTCGATAACCTCGCTTATGACTACCCAATGTCGCGACCGCCGGGTAGCAACGCAGCGTTTGCTCGCAGCCGAAGCCGCGGCAGCATCACCATCCGTCGCCTCTAGCGCCCGCGGATCTTCACCTTCCGGCGGATCGTCACGGTCCGGCCCGCGGAGTCCGTGCCGCGGGCGGTGAGCACCACTCGGCGAACACCAGCGCGCCGCGCGAAGCGCCGCCCGCGCTTGTTCATGTTCACGTCGACCTTGAACGACGCCGCGTCGCCCACGACCCGCTCGCCCCGTGCGATCCCCCTGCCGCGCGCCCGCAGCTCCACCTTGCAACGCCGCAGCCGCAGCGTCCTGGCGCCCTCGGCCCGGCAGCCGATGTTCTGGTCGCCGCGGATGAAGCGCATCGGCCGACGCACCGCGAAGACCCCGAGCCGGAACGGCTCGCCGTACTTGCCCTGCGGGTAGTCGGCGATGCGCACGACGCCGTTTCGCACCCGCTGCGGGTGGTAGCCGACCTTGAACACCCGACGGGAACACTCCGGTCCGCGCCCGAGGCGGTGTCGTCGGAGGAGATTGCCATGTGGTCGGAGCGGTGGCCGTCGACCGGCGCACGCCACCTGATCTTCTTGGTGGCGAGGTCGATGGCCACGACGTCGGCGAGGCTCGGGCGGCTCACGAAGAGCGTCGAACCGTCATGGGACGAGAAAACGTCGTCGTTCCACTGATCATGGCCCTCCCCGATGAGCTCGCGGACGGCGACGAAGTAGCCAGTGCGCTCGGGATCGAACGCGATCTCCGCCTTGCGCTGCTCGAGGTCGGGGATCACGTTCACGCGGTCGAGGCGCTCGAAGGTGTCCGGGTCCACCACGTCGGTGGTGCCGTCCCAGTTGTTGCCGACCAGGATCGCCGGGCGCGTGACGCCGGGCTCGGGCTCCGGAACGTAGGTGGACGCCTACGCGGCGGCGGGTGCTGCGAGGGCGGCGGCCGCCACCAGGAGGGTCCGTCCGTTCATCCGCTCAAGGTACCGTCGGCGGGTGCCAGACGCCGCCAGTCTCCGCCGCACCGCCATATGGCTCACGGTCTTCGGCGTCTCGATCTACCTGGTCGCCCCGAGCCTGCTCGAGGTGCTCGGCTCGGCTCACCGGATCGGCGAGTTCACGCCCGGCTGGCTGGCCGCGATGCTTGGCCTGCAGGTCCTCTCGTACTTCTGCCTGTGGGAGCTCCAGCGCATCGCCATCCCGACCGCGAGCTGGTTCGCCGTGATCACCTCGCAGCTGGCCGGCAACGGGCTGTCGAAGATCGCTCCCGGCGGCGGCGCCGTGGGCGGCGCCCTTCAGTAC
>JACCYP010000263.1 GCA_013696425.1 Thermoleophilaceae bacterium | reverse complement strand
CGGCGCGCGCACGGTCGACCGTGCGCGCAAAGCCGCGGTCCTCCATCAGCTTCCGGGCGAGCCTGGCGAGGTCGGCGGCGGTCGAGTAGTTCTGCGGATCGTCGAAGCCGATCGGGTTCGCGTAGCTCGTGTCCTCGAGGCCGAGCTCCTCGGCGCGCTCGTTCATCGCGCGCACGAACGCCGCCCGTGAGCCGGCGATCCCCTCCGCGAGGGTGGCGGCGGCGTCGTTGGCGCTCTCGAGCATGAGCGCGGTGAAGAGGTCGCCGACCTTCATCCGCTCACCTCGCCTGAGGTTGATCTTCGATTCGGCCGCCCCCGCGGAGTACGGCGCGGCCGTGAACACGTCGGCGGGCTTCGCACGCTCGCGCGTCAGGAGCGCCGTCATGAGCTTCGTGGTCGAGGCGATCTGGCGGCGGTCACGGGTGTTCTTCTCGTAGAGGACCTCACCGGTGGCGGCGTCGACGACGATCGCCGACGGGGCGCGCACCGGAGGGGGCGCCGCGGCCGCTGGGGCGGCGCATACCGCGACCACCACTGCGGCTATCGCAAACCGGAGGCGGGTCACCTACTTGAGTTTGATGCGTGCGCCGACGACGAGCGTCTGTGCATCGCCGAGGATGTCCGGATTGAGCGAACGGAGCTTCTCGATCGGGACGCCGACCTTCTCGGCGATCCCCTGTGGAGTGTCACCGGCCTTGACCACGTAGACCCTGGAGGGCAGGCGGTCGCTGCCGCGGCGGCGCTTTCCGCCCTTCTTGGCCGTGCTCGTCTCCTGGGTGAGGTCGGTCTTGCCCTTGCCGGCCTCCTTCACGTCCGAGCCTGAGACCACGAAGAAGAGGGCCCCTACCGCAGCCAGAATCGCGATGGGGGCCAGAATCCGTCCCGGCCTGCGCTTGCGTCGATGCATCGCGTCTCCGAGATTTTAGGGAGAACCCATCCAACCGGGCAGCCGTGCAAGCCGCCTACCAGCACCGCCTACTGCGGCAATGACTTGAACCAGACGTCTTGGATCGGGCCGTTGCCGTCGCCCTGGAAGTCCGCGCCGCCCGGAGCGCTGAAAACGACGAAGTTGCCGCGCGCGCCGGCCTGGGCGTCGGTGATCGGCCCGCTGGCGTGCGCCAGGTCGTCGCTGTTGCCGCTGTTCTTGTTGGAGTAGAAGAGGTCCGGGCCGCTCCAGAGCGTCACGATGCCGCGGTTCGCCGCGTACGCCGTCACGCCGGCCAACTGGGCGTCGCCGCCGATGCGGCCGCTCGCGTTGACGCTGCCCTTCTGGCCGCCGCGAGACTGGAAGATCCCGACGTAGACGTCCGAGCCCTTCTCGTAGCCGAGGCCCCACTTGCCGGACTCCTTGTCCGAGGGCTGGGGCTTGGAGGCGCCGCGCACCTTCGCGGAATTGCCCTCGCGCCGGAACACGACGCCGCCGCCCGACTCCCAGGCGATCGCGCTGCCGTCGAGCGAGATGTCCGGGTTTGATCCGCGGCCGAGCTTCTTGGCCTTGCCGCCGGTGGCCTTGCCCTGATAGACCGACCCGCCGGCCTCGAACACGACCGGCCCGCAGTTGCCCTCGATCGAGGGATTCGTAGCGGCGCCCGAGACGCCGCCGGAGACGAGCTTCGTCGACCGCGCCTTGAAGTTGCGCACGTAGATGTCGGGATCCGGCGAGGAGTCGCCCGCAGCGAGGTTTGTCGCGGTCGACTCGAAAGCCACGCACTTCGACGCGGCCCGCACGGACCCGTCCACCGAGGGGTTCTGCGACGCGCCGTTGCCCTCCGTGCCGGTCGAGGACACGCTCGCCCGCTGGAGATCCCCGCTCGGGAAGCGCTCCTGCTGGCCCGGGGTCTGGCTCGGCCGCTGCCATACGAAGACGTCGCGCTGGCCGTTCGAATCCCCGCCCACCAGGTTCGAGGCGTCGGAATGAAAAGCCGCGTAGCGCCCCTTGCGATTGTCGCCGGACATCGCCGCGCCGCCGGAGGGGCCGTTTCCGGCCTGGCCGCCGGGGCCCACCGAGATGTTGATCGGATTGGTGCCGAAGATCGCGGCCTGGGAGGCCGCCGGAAAGGCCGCAAGCGCGGCGAGTGTGAATGCGATGCGAGTCGTCATATTGCGAAAACTAACACGGCGGCCAGGCCCTCAGTTGCGGTTCTCCGAGGCCTCCCACGCCGTGGCCCGCAGCGCCTCGGCGGCCCCGCGGGCCCCCTCGGGGCCGGCCCCCACGATCGACCGCGAGGCCGTGACCAGCCCCGCCGCGCGGTGCGGCGCCCACGCCGGCGCGAGTTCCTCGGCCCTCCCGCCCTGCGCGCCCACGCCGGGCAGCAGGAAGACCGCGCGGGGCATCAGCTCGCGCAGACGCTCCACGAGATCCGGACGGGTGGCGCCGGTCACGGCCCCGACCGAGGAAAGCCCGCACTCGCCCGTCTCCCCCAGTCCGCCGACGAGCCCGGCCAGGCGCTCGTGCAGTGGATCGGCCTCCGGCAGGTCCTGGACCACGGCCGCCCCGGGGTTCGAGGTGCGCACGAGCACGAACAGGCCCGCCCCGGCCGCCTGCGCCCCGGCCACGAGCGGCTCGAGCGCGTCGTCGCCGAGCAGCGGGTTGGCGGTGGCGG
>JACCYP010000247.1 GCA_013696425.1 Thermoleophilaceae bacterium | reverse complement strand
ATTCGACGTTCTCCTGAGACATCGCCCGCGCAGTATCGCGTCCTAGGCCATTGGGCGAGGTGTCCCGCCGAACCTGCTCGTGACTCGCTCCGCTCGCCTCGGCGACGATCTGTTGACCCAGGCGTTGACCCGGAGCCACAGTGGGGCCACATCCGACATGTCTCACTGCGGCGGAAGGCCGCTCGGCAAGCGGAATAGCTCCGGGAGGACTCGAACCTCCGACCTCACGATTATGAGTCGTGCGCTCTAACCAGCTGAGCTACGGAGCCGTGAGTTCGCAAGAATAGAGAGAGGCATGGGGCCCGAGGCGATACTGCGGGGTGTATGGGAATCGATCAACGTCGACGGCGTCGAGGGCATGCTCGGCTATGCGCTCCCGAAGGTCGAGCTGCGCTCCTCTCTCATGAGCGGGACGGTCTACAAGGGGAAGGCGGGCGTGCGGCGCTGGTACGGGGACATCACCGAGGCGTTCGCCTACCGCCACTGGACCCTGGACGAGGTTCACGTGCTCAGCCCGGACGTCGCGCTGGCCGTGACCACCGGGGAGTTCAAGAGCCGCTCGGGCGGCGTGCCTGTGAGGCTGCAGACCAACAACCTCACCGAGATCGAGGACGACCTGATCATCGCTATGACGGTCTACCTCGATCTCGACGAAGCGCTGGCTGCGGGTAGGAAGCTGGTCAGTCTCCCGACTCGTACTTGAACGAGATCGCGAGCCGCACGCGGTAGTGCTTGAGCGCGCCGTTCTCGATCGTCACGTCCTCCCTGACGACCTCCGCCACGCGGAGGTCCCGCACCGACTTCCCCGCGGTGTCCACGGCGTTTCGGGCCGCATCGGCCCACGACTCGGTGCTCACTCCGATTACCTCTGTCACCCGGTAGACGCTTTCGGCCATGGGGTGCACTCCTCTCCTCGATGGTCCTGCTGTCCAACCGAACCTACCCGGGGGCGAGTTCAGGCGCGAATGGGCTTCTACCTGCCGCAAGGGTTCGGCGGACTTGCACCCCAAGACCCTTGCGAGCATCCTTCGTCAGGCGGGACTCTCATGACTACGACCAACGCAGAATCCGTGGACCGGTATCTGATCCTCATCGAGGGCGGACCGCCGTCGAACTCGAAGGTATGGCGCTCGATGGGCTGGCCGTGCCAGAGCCCAGTGGCCCAGGCGTTTACCTAGAGCGCGCGTCCGCCTGATCCGAGAGGACCAACCGTGCTCCTTGCAGTCCCCAACGTGAGCGAGGGCCGCGACCCGGCGAAGGTCGAGCGGCTGGCCGCCGCCTTCGCCCCGGCGGCGTTGCTCGACGTCCACTCCGACCCCGATCACGACCGCTCCGTGTTCACACTGGCCGCGGAGCGCCCCGCCGAGGCGCTGCTGAACGGCGCACGGGCGGCGCTCGAGCTCATCGACCTCCGCGAGCAGCGGGGCCTGCACCCGCGGGTCGGCGCGCTCGACGTGGCGCCCGTCGTGCATCTCGACGATGCGGCCCGTGGCGCGGCCGTCGCGGAGGCGCTCACGGCCGCCAACCTGATCGCGGGCGAGCTCGATCTGCCGGTGTTCCTCTACGGCGCGCTGGCCGACGGGCGGGAGCGGGCCGCCATCCGCAAGCCGGGGCTCGCGGAGCGGATCGCGAGTGGGGAGATGACGCCGGACTTCGGACCGCTCGAGCTGCACCCGACCGCCGGCGCGGTGCTCGTGACCGCCCGCCCGCCGCTGATCGCCTTCAACGTGGACCTGGCGAGCGACGATGTGGCGCTGGCGCAGGAGATCGCCGCGGAGATCCGCGAACCCGGCCTGCCGGGCGTGCGCGCGATCGGGCTGCTGCTCGATGACCGCGGCCGCGCGCAGGTCTCGACCAACATCCACGACCACGCGCGCACAAGCCCTGCGGCGGTGGTCGAGGCCGTTGCGGGCCGCGCCGAAATCGCCGAAGCCGAGCTCGTCGGGCTCGCTCCCGCCGCGGCGTTCGCGGACTTCCCGGAGAACGTGCCCATCCGGGGCCTCCGGACGATCGAGGACGCGTTAGCCTCAGAACGCTGATGGCCCAGCAGCGGACCAAGAAGAAGCGCAATCCGAAGAACCGCGGGAACGCCGCGGGCGTGGTCACCCGCCGCTCGGGCGCGAAGAAGGCGGGCACCCAGCTCGAGGGCAAGGCGCTCGCCGCCCAGCGCCGCGAGGAGAAGCTCAACACGCCGCCCACCTGGCGCGGCTCGCTGAACCGCGCCGCCATCGCCGCCGCGATCTTCGCCCTGCTCACGGTGCTGCTCTTCAACCAGAACCCGGCCGGCGCGCTCGCCCTGGCCGCCGTGATGCTCGTGATCTACATCCCCATGAGCTACTACACCGACCTGTTCTTCTACAACCGCCGCCAGCGGCAGAAGCAGGCACAGTGATGGATGTCCGGATGTTCACCGTCGGCATGGTTCAGGAGAACTCGTTCCTGTTCCGGCGGGAGGACTCCGACCGCGCCGTGCTCATCGACCCGGGCGACGAGGCCGAGCGCCTGCTCGCCGCGATCGACGAGATGGGCGTGGGGCTCGACGCGATCCTGCTCACCCACACGCACTTCGACCACGTGGGCGCCGTCGCTCCGATCGCGCGCGCCACGAACACCGAGGTGTGGGTGCCCGAGCTCGAGAAGCAGGTGCTCGCGAACATCAACGACTACGTGCCCTGGCCCGGCTTCGGCCCGTTCGAGGACTGGGATGCCGAGCACACGGTGAAGGGCGGCGAGAAGCTCCAGCTCGCCGGCTACGACATCGACGTGATCTTCACCCCGGGCCATTCGCCCGGCCACGTGACCTACTCGATCCCCGAGGAGGAAGTGATCTTCTCGGGCGACGTGCTCTTCCAGCAGTCGGTCGGGCGCACCGACCTCCCGGGCGGCGACTGGCCGACTCTGCTCGCCTCGATCGGCACGCTCGTGGACGAGTTGCCCGAGACCACGCGCGTGCACCCCGGCCACATGGGCCTCACCACGCTCGGCGCGGAGCGCGCCAGCAATCCGTTCCTGGCCGAGCTCGCCCGCTAGTGGCCGGGCCAAAGCTCCAGGCCCCGAAGGGCACCTTCGACGTGCTGCCGCCCGAGGGCGAGCGCCGCCGCGCCCTCGCGCGCGCGTGCGAAGAGATATTCGCCGCCTACGGATACGCCTACGCCGAGACGCCCGTGTTCGAGGACACCGAGGTGTTCGCGCGCGGGGTGGGGGAGTCCACCGACATCGTCCAGAAGGAGATGTTCACCTTCGAGGACAAGGCCGGCCGCTCGCTCACGCTGCGCCCGGAGGGCACCGCGGGCATCTGCCGCAGCTATGTCGAGAACGGCATGCACAAGCTGCCCCAGCCGGTGAAGCTCTGGTACTGGGGGCCGTTCTTCCGCCACGAGACCCCGCAGGCCGGCCGCTACCGCCAGTTCAACCAGGTCGGCATCGAGGCACTCGGCTCCGACGACCCCTCGCTCGACGCCGAGGTGATCCTGATCCTCGCCGAGCTGCTCGAGCGCGCCGGCGCGCAGGGCATCCGGCTGCGCCTCGCGAGTCTCGGCTCGATCGATACGCGCCGCGCCTACCTCGACGAGCTGCGCGACTTCCTGCGCGGGCGCGAGGCCGAGCTCTCCGAGGAGGTGCGCGGGCGCCTCGATACGAACCCGCTGCGTGCCTTCGACGCCGACCACGAGGGCACCCGCGTGGTGGTGGCCGACGCGCCGAAGCTGATGGAGAGCCTGAGCGACGAGGACGCCGAGCACTTCGAGCACGTGCGCCGGATGCTCGACGCCGCCGGCATCGCCTACGAGATCGACCCCTCGCTGGTGCGCGGGCTCGACTACTACACGCGCACCGTGTTCGAGTTCACGAGCGACGCCCTCGGCGCCCAGAGCGGGGTGGGCGGCGGCGGCCGCTACGACGGTCTCGTCGAGGAGCTCGGGGGCCCGGCGACGCCCGGCGTCGGCTGGGCGGCGGGCATCGAGCGGATCCTGCTGGCCGCCGGCGAAGCGGGGGAGGGACAGTCCCCTCCGCAGGTCTACGTCACGCCCGGCGGCTTCGCGCTCGCACGCGAGCTTCGCTCGCGCGGTATCCGCGTCGAGCTCGAGCAGGCCGGGCGCTCGCGCAAGGGGCAGCTGAAGCACGCCGATCGCCTCGGCGTCGGCTGGGTCGTGCTCGTCGAGGAGGACGGCCTGCAGTTGAAGGAGATGGCCAACGGCGAGCAGCGCGCCGTGGCGGATGCCGACGAGATCGAGCGGGCGCTGCGATGAGGTCCCTGCGCGCGAACGAATACCGCGACACCTGGGCCGGCGAGGCTCGCAAGGACGGTGTCGGCCAGGAGCTGCGGGTGGCCGGCTGGGTGCACCGCCGCCGCGACCACGGCGGCCTGATCTTCATCGACCTGCGTGACCGCACGGGGCTGCTGCAGCTTGTGTTCCACCCGACCACGGCACCCGAGGCCCACGAGCAGGCCCACCGCCTGCGCAGCGAGGACGTGATCAGCGTGCACGGAACGCTCGTGGCGCGCGACGACGCCACCGTGAACCCGGACCTGCCCACCGGCGAGGTCGAGGTGCAGGTGGCCGAGTTCGAGCTGCTCTCCGACGCGGAGACGCCGCCGTTCCAGATCGACGAGGACGGACCGGTCGACGAGACCCTGCGCCTCAAGCACCGCTACCTCGACCTGCGCCGCGAGGGCATGCGCGGGAACTTCGAGCTGCGCCACGAGGTGATCACCGCGATCCGCGACCACCTGAACGCCGAGGGGTTCCTCGAAATGGAGACGCCGATCCTCACCCGCTCGACCCCCGAGGGCGCACGCGACTTCCTCGTGCCGAGCCGGATGAACCCCGGCAACTTCTACGCGCTACCGCAGTCGCCGCAGCTGTTCAAGCAGCTGTTCATGATCGCCGGCTTCGAGCGCTACTACCAGATCGCCCGCTGCTTCCGGGACGAGGATCTGCGCGCCGAGCGCCAGCCCGAGTTCACCCAGCTCGACATGGAGATGTCGTTCGTCACGGAGGAGGACGTGATCGAGCTGTGCGACCGCCTCACCCAGTCCTTCCTCGCGGCCGGTGGCGTCGAGATCACGCTGCCGCTCGAGCGGGTGCCCTACGACGAGGTGATGCTCAAGTACGGCAGCGACCGCCCCGATCGCCGCATCGGCATGGAGATCGCCGACCTCGGGCCGGCGTTCGAGGGCACCGAGTTCAAGGTGTTCGCCGGCGCGCTCGGCGGGGGCGGGGTGGTGCGCGGATTCAAGGCGCCCCCCGGCGAGTACCCGCGCAAGCGCTTCGACGAGCTCACCGAGAAGGCGCAGTCGCTCGGCGCCAAGGGGCTCGTGTGGGCCGTGCTCGAGGAGGGCGGGGCGTGGCGCTCGCCGATCGCCAAGTTCCTCACGCCCGAGGAGATGGCCGACGCCGCCGGCCTGCTCGGCGCCGCCGAGGGCGACGTGATCCTCGCCGTGGCCGACGACGCGAAGGTCGCCGCACGCGTGCTCGGGGACCTTCGCCTCGCGCTCGCGCCCGAGGACGTCGAGGGCCACGACGTGTTCTGGGTCGAGGACTTCCCGATGTTCGAGTGGAGCGAGGACGAGCAGCGCTTCGACGCGATGCACCACCCCTTCAGCGCGCCCCGCGGTGACCTCGACGCCGATCCCGGCACCTGGCGCAGCCGCAACTACGACATCGTGATGGACGGCCTCGAGATCGGCGGCGGCTCGATCCGCATCAATACTCCCGAGGTCCAGCAGAGGGTCTTCGACGCCCTCGGCCTGCCCCCGGCGGAGGCCCAGGAGCGCTTCGGGTTCCTGCTCGACGCCCTGAAGTACGGCGCGCCGCCCCACGGCGGCATCGCCTTCGGGCTCGACCGGATCGTGGCCCTGCTCGCGGGCCGCGATTCGATCCGCGACGTGATCGCCTTCCCGAAGACCTCCACCGGGGCGGATCCGTTGACGGGCGCCCCGGCGCCGGTGGACGAAAAGCAGCTGCGGGATCTTGGGCTGCGATCGGCCGCGCGCCCTGGCCCCGACGTTCGCTGACGGTAAGGACGCGGCACTAGGTTGGAGGCGTGCGCCTCCTGGCTGCCGCGACGGTCGTGCTGATCGCCCTCTCCGGGTGCGGTTCCGACGACGCGGCCGAGGACCGCGGCGACACCTACGACTTCGGCGCAGCCCCGCAGGCGCCGGCGGGGGAGGGGCTCGGGAGCGAGGACGCGCGCGCTGCCGTGCGATCGGCCGTCGTCGGCAGCCTCGACACGCGCGCGCTCGACCGGCTCGCGGAATCGGGTGACGCGCGCCAGGCGTGGATCGTCTCCGACCTGCTGCGCTTCACCCAGGCGGGTGCCGAGGAGCAGACGCTCGTGCGCGCCTTCGAACGCCTCACCGGGCGGAGCCCGCGCAAGGACCCCCAGTTCGCCGAGAGCCCGTGGCTCAGCATCACCAACCACCTCATCGCCTGGGATCTGCCAGCCCCGCCCGGTTACGTGGCCGCCAAGGCGGAGCTGTTCACCGCCCTCGAGCCGGGCTGGCGGCCGTTCTTTGCCGACAAGGACGCCGAAATCGACTGGCGGTTGGTGTCGTGGGGCGGCGTCGGCATCGACGACCGCCGCGCCGGCGACTCCGACCCCTGTCCGCAGGGCTGCATCCCCGCGCTCGACGACCCGGAGCTCACGAGCGCACGCGAGGGCGACTGGTATCCCGACGGGGAGATCGTGTTCGGCGTGGTCGTCGGGTCCGAGGCGCTCGCGCTGCCGCGCAACATCATGGAGGTCCACGAGATGGTGAACCTCACCCTCGGCGGGCGCCGCCTCGGCATCCCCTACTGCACGCTGTGCGGCTCGGCCCAGGCCTACTTCACCGACACCGGTCCGCGCGGGCGCCCGCCGGCGCTCCTGCGGACCTCGGGCCTGCTCTCACGCTCGAACAAGGTGATGTACGACCTGCGCACGCGATCGGTGATGGACACGTTCACCGGGCGCGCGCTCTCGGGGCCGTTGCACGACGCAGGCGTGGAGCTCGACCAGGCGACGGTGGTGGCGAGCACGTGGGGAGCGTGGAAGCGCGCGCACCCGACGACGCGCATCATCGCCCGCGACGGTGGCATCGGGCGCACCTATCCGCGCGATCCGCTCGGCGACCGCGACGACGACGGCCCGATCTTCCCCACCGGACCCGTCGATCCCCGCCTGCCCGTCCAGACCCGCGTGATCGGGGTGATCGCTCCGGGCGGCGAGCCGGTCGCCTTCGACGCCGCCGCAGCGCGCCGCTCGCTCTCGCGCAGCACGGCTGTCCGCGCGGGCGGAGTCGAGCTGGTGGCCGACGGGAGCGGGTTCCGGGCGCGTGCCGCGAGCGGGGGCAGGTCGCTCGTGGCGCACGAGGCATTCTGGTTCGCGTGGAGCCAGTTCCATCCCCGCAGCGCCGTTTGGATCCCCTGAGGTCCGTGGCTAGACTCCGGCTCAGATCCGAACTCGTACGCCAGCGGTAACCAAGTTGAGCCAACACGACAGAAACGGGAATCTGACTCGGTGAGGGCCGTGGTCCTCACCGGCGGACAACCACCCTTTGAGAGTAGGTTCAACTCTCTACCGACAGCGGCGAGTTGGGGTCACCTACTTCGATAGGAGAGGATTCTCCGCAGTGCCCCTGGCCCCCATTCAGGATCATCTGAGCGCTCCGCGCGGTTTGGGCGCGCTCGCGGGCGCCCCGCATTCGGGCGCCGCGGGGGGAGCGGTCTGCGGCGACATCATTCGGATCGCGGTCCGGGTCGAGGACGGCGTGGTGGCCGAGGCCGGCTTCGACGCATCCGGCTGCGCGGCGGCACGTGCTGCCGGGAGCGCCGTGGTCGAGCTGGTCGAGGGCGCTGGTGCGCTCAGCGCCGCGAGCATCGGCCCGGTGCAGGTCGCTGGAGCCCTCGGCGGCCTCGCTCCTTCCCACAGCCACGCCGCCGATCTGGCGGTCGACGCCCTGCACCGCGCCCTGGGCGCTGCCGCCCGTGACGGCGCAATCCACCTGGCGCCCCGGCCCGGGCGCACACTCGTGGCCATGAGCGGCGGCGTGGACAGCGCGGTGGCCGCGCTGCTCGCCGCGCGCGCGGGCGAGGACGTGCTCGCCGTGACCCTCGAGCTGTGGGCCGACCCCGCCACCGACGGCGAGAAGTCCTGCTGCTCCCCCCAGGCCGTGACGGGAGCCCGTGCGCTCGCGCACCGGATGGGCATCCCGCACCTCACGCTCGACCTGCGTGAGGATTTCGAGCGCGAGGTGGTCGATCCGTTCGTGACCGGATACTCAGGCGGCGTGACCCCCAACCCCTGCACCTCCTGCAACGGCCGCGTGCGCTTCGGCGCGATGCTCGCGCTCGCGGAGGCTCTCGGTGCCGAGCGCCTGGCCACCGGCCACTACGCGCGTATCGCCGACGACGGCCGCGGGCCGCTGCTCGAGCGCGCCGCCGACGACCACAAGGACCAGGCCTACATGCTCGCCCGGCTGCGCCCGGAGCAGCTCGAGCGCCTCTCGTTCCCGCTCGGTGCGCTCACGAAGCCAGAGGTGCGCGAGATCGCCCGCGAGGCCGGCCTCCCGGTGGCCGACAGGCGCGAGAGCCAGGACCTCTGCTTCCTCGCCGGGCGGCGCCGCGAGGAGTTCCTCGCCCGCCGCGGCGCGAAGCCCGCCGGCCCCGGCCCGATCGTCGACCGCCGCGGGCGCGTGCTCGGCGAACATGCCGGCCACGAGCGCTTCACCGTCGGCCAGCGCAAGGGCATCAAGCTCGCCGCGGAGGAGCCGCTGTTCGTGCTCCACAAGGATCCCGAGGCAAACGTCGTGATGGTCGGGCCGCGCAGCGCCCTCGCCACCGACCGCGTTCGCCTCGACCCGATCGCGCTCGAGCGGCCCGAGAACGAGGTCGACCGCGTGAAGCTGCGATACCGCTCCGCACCCGTGGCGTGTCGCGTTCGAGGGGATGTGGTGGAGCTCGAGGACACCGTGGACGGCGCCGCGCCGGGGCAGCTCGCATGTCTGATGAACGGATCCCGGGTACTGGGCTGGGGAACCGTTGCCGGCTGAAGCCCCCACCAGGATCACTCTCGAGACGCCCGCCGACCGCGCGTTCCACCCGGTGGTGCGCCTCGTACTCGGTGGGGTGGCCGATCGCCTGAACCTCGGCTTCGAGGAGCTTGACGACCTTCAGCTCGCCGTCGAGCGGCTGCTCGCCGAGGCGGGCGCGCAGGGCACCGTGAAGATCTCGGTCGAGGTGCTCGACCAGGGCATCCGCGCGCGCGTCGGCCCGCTCAAGGAGCGCACGATCGCCGATGCCCTCCAGGGCCCCGAGGCCGCGCCGGGCGAGCTCACCCTGAGACGCATCCTCGAGACAGTGGTGGACTCCTTCGGCGTCGAGGAGGCAACCGACGGCGAGCTCGTCGTCCGGCTCGACAAGGCGGTCCGGGGGACCTAGTGGGCGTGAGCACTTCTACCGGTTCCGCCGGGACCAGCACCGGAGACCTCGAGCAGGTCGGGGCGATCGGGCTGATCAAGGCGATCGACCGCTTCGACCTCTCTCGCGACGTCGCGCTCACGAGCTACGCCACGCCGAAACATCGTCGGCGAGATCAAGCGCCACTTCCGCGACCGCGGCTCCACGATCCGGGTACCGCGGTCGTTGCAGGAGCTCTCGATCCGCAGCGCGGGGCGATCGAGCGGCTCACCAACAAGGCCGGTCGCTCACCGACGCTCTCCGATGTGGCCGACGAGTTGCACACCACGCCCGAGCACGTACTCGAGGCGCTCGAGTCCGACTCCGCCTCGGCTCCGATCTCGCTCTCGCCCGGCACGCAGCGCGACGGCCTCGATCCGCTCGACACCATCGGCAACGAGGATCACGGCTTCGACCTGAGCGAGGACCGCGCCTCGCTCGAGCCGGCGCTGAACCGGCTGCCGCGCCGTGAGCGCGAGATTCTGCGCATGCGCTTCGAAGGCGGGCTCACCCAGAGTCAGATCGCCGACCAGATCGGCGTCTCACAGATGCACGTCTCGCGGCTGATCCGCAAGTCGCTCGTCCGGATCCGGGCCGACCTCGGCCAGGCTCAGGGTCAGAGCCGCAGCCGCAGCGCGTAGCGCCTTAGCGGGCGAAGTCGTCCGCGGTGACCACGTCTTCGCCGAGGGCGAAGACGAACGTCTCGATCTCCGCGGCCATCGACTCGTGCTCGAGCTCGCGGAGGGCGGCGACGAGCACGTCGGTCCCGGCGTCCAGCTCGTCCTCGTAGGGCTCGAGAGTGCTCTGGTCGAAGAGGTCCTCGTCCACCCAGCCGCACTCAGGGCAGAGGCGGGCCATCCACCAGCGCCGCTCCGTGCCCGGGCCGAGCGACTCGGCCTCATGCCAGCCGGAGGGCTGAACCAGGTGGGAGCCACAGTCGTCACAGCGGTGAAGTGTTCGAATCGTGCGTTCCATGCCCCTGCCACGGAAAAGCATCGAGAGCAGCCTTTCTTACGCGCGTGAGCGAATGTGGACATTCGTCACTCAAAGCCCGTGCGTGGGTGCACGGGTTTCTGACCTTCCGAAGCTATGGTCCGGGCCGTGAACGCGGATGAGATCCGGGAGTCGTTCCTGTCCTTCTTCGAGCAGCGGGACCACAGGCGCAGGCCCTCCGGCTCGCTCGTGCCCCCGCCGGAGGACCAGACGGTGCTGCTCACCACCGCGGGCATGCAGCCCTTCAAGCCCTACTTCCGCGGTGACCAGGCTCCGCCGCACCCGCGCCTGACCTCCTGCCAGAAGGTCTTCCGCACGCCGGACATCGAGGAGGTCGGCATCACCGCCCGTCACCTCACGTTCTTCGAGATGCTCGGCAACTTCAGCTTCGGCGACTACTTCAAGCAGGGGGCCGTTGAGTTCGCGCTCGAGTTCTCGCGCGACGTCCTCGGCATCGACATGGACGACGTCTGGATCACGGTGTTCGGCGGCGACGAGGATCTCGGCCTCGGTCCCGACGAAGAGGCGATCGCGTGCTGGCGCGCCGTGGGGATCCCCGAGGAGCGGATCGTGCACCTGGGGCGGGGCGACAACTTCTGGCAGGCCGGCCCCACGGGCCCGTGCGGACCGTGCTCGGAGCTCTACCTCGACCGCGGCGAGCCGTTCGGCGGCGCGGACGACCGGCCCGGCGACGATACCGAGCGCTTCCTCGAGTTCTGGAACCTCGTGTTCATGCAGTACGAGCTGGCCGAGGATGGCTCGCTCACCCCGCTGCCCGAGCAGAACATCGACACCGGGCTCGGCCTCGACCGGATGGCGGCCATCCTCCAGGACGTCCCCTCGGTATACGAGACCGACCACTTCAGGCCGCTCGTGGCCCTCGGTGAGGAGCTCTCCGGCCGGGTGATGGGGAAGGACCCCGCGGGTACGCGGGCGCTGCGCATCCTGGCCGACCACGGCCGCGGGATGTCGTTCCTGATCGCCGACGGCGTGGTGCCCTCCAACGAGGACCGCGGGTACGTGCTGCGCCGGATCATGCGCCGCGCGATCCAGCAGGGCCGGGTGCTCGGGATCGAGGGCCCGTTCCTCACCAAGCTCGCCGACCGCGTGATCGAGGTGATGGGCCATGCCTACCCCGATCTCGAGGCCTCGCGTGAGGTGATCCACAAGTGGGCCGCGGCGGAGGAGGAGAACTTCGGGCGCACGCTCGCCCAGGGCGAGCGGCTGCTGGGCGAGATCGTCGACCGCGCCAAAGCCGATGGGACCTCTTGGGTTTCCGCAGACGACGCCTTCAAGCTCCACGATACCTTCGGCTTCCCGTTCGAGCTGACCCAGGAGATGCTCGCCGGGGAGGGCCTCTCGGTGGATGACGAGGGCTTCGCCGAGCTGATGGAGCAGGCGCGCCGCGTGGCCCGGGCGGCGGGCAAAGCGGAGCACGCGGGCGAGGCCGACCACGACCGCGTCGTGGCCTTCGCGCGCGGCGCCGGCTTCCCCTCGCGCTTCGTCGGCTACTCCGACACCGAGCTCGAGACCACGATCGGTGCGGTCGAGGGCGACAACGGCCGGCTGCTCGCGAAGCTGCCCGACAGCCCCTTCTACGCCGAGGGAGGCGGCCAGGTGTCCGACACCGGCACGGTCGAAACCGACTCCGGGCGCGCCGAGGTGGCGGCGGTGTTCCGCCTCGGCGACGACCAGGCCGTGCTGCTCGACGTGACCGAGGGTGAGATCGGCGTGGGCCAACCGGCACGCGCGGCCGTCGACCGCGAGACCCGCCTCGCCACCGAGGCCAATCACACCGCCACCCATCTCCTGCATGCCGCGCTGCGCGAGCGGCTCGGCGCCCATGTGCGCCAGGCGGGGTCCTACGTCGGCCCCGACAAGCTGCGCTTCGACTTCACCCACGGCGAGCGGCTCTCGCCCGAGGAGGTGGCCGACGTCGAGGCGCGCGTGAGCGAATGGGTGGCCCAGGGGCATCCGGTCGAGGCCGTCCTGACGAGCAAGGACGAGGCCGAGCGCCTCGGCGCGATGGCGCTGTTCGGCGAGAAGTACGGCGACGTGGTGCGCATGGTCGAGATCGACGAGGTCTCGCGCGAGCTGTGCGGCGGCACGCATGTGTTCGGCACGGGCGAGGTAGGGCTCTTCCACCTCACAGCCGAGACCTCGAGCGCGTCGAACGTGCGCCGCATCGAGGCCGTGACCGGGCGCGAGGGGGCGCAGGCATTCCGGGCGCACACCGGCGAGTTGCGCGAGATCGCGTCGATCCTGAAGGTGCCCGAGCGCGATGCCGTCGAGGCGGTGCGCAAGCTCTCCGAGCGCGTGCGCGAGCTATCGAAGAAGGCGCCCAAGCGCGATGACCGCGAGCTGGCCGAGTCGCTGGTGGCCGGCGCAGCGGATGTCGGTGGGCTGAAGGTCGTGACCGAGGTGGTCGAGGGCCCGGATCCCAAGGAGCTGCTGGCGCTGGCGGATCGCGTGCGCCAGACGCTCGGCGACGCCGCCGTGGTCCTGGGCGCCGCGGTGGAGGGCAAGGCGAACCTCGTCGCCACGTTCGCGCCGGCCGTAGTGGAGCGTGGTGCGAAGGCCGGCGACGTGATCCGCGCCACCGCAGAGATGGTGGGTGGTGGCGGTGGTGGGCGCGACACGATCGCCCAGGCCGGCGGCAAGGATCCCGGCAAGCTCCCCGAGGCGCTGGCGGTCGCGCGCGCGGCCATCGAGGCGGCACTCAGCTGATGCGCGTCTTGGCGCTGGACCACGGCGCCGCCCGCTGCGGTGCGGCGATCTGCGACGTGACAGGCGAGCTGGCCACGCCGCTCGCTGCGATCCAGAACCCCGACAGCCGCCGCGGCCTCGACCGCGTGGTCGAGGTGGTGCGCGAGCGCCAGGCTGAGCTCGTGGTGGTGGGCCTGCCGCTCACGCTCGCGGGTGAAGAGGGGGCACAGGCAGTCGAGGCCCGAAGCTTCGCCGCGCGGCTACGCGAGCGGATCGTGCCAGTGCCGGTCGAGCTCTGGGATGAGCGCCTCACCACCCGCCAGGCCGGGCGCACGGGCGGTGCGACCGACCTCGACTCCCGTGCTGCCGCGCATTTGCTCGAGGCATGGCTTGACGCGCATCCGTCGAAGGTGACCTGATCACCCCCGACCGGACACCCGAGGAGCGCGAACAGGCGCGCCTGGAGCGCGAGGCGCGCAGGGCCGGCCGCGCGCCGGCGAGATCGAGCGGCGGCGGGGGCGGGCTGTTCGGCCGCGGCAAGAAGAAGGACGAGCCGGAGCCCGAGCTCTTCGATGCCGCAGAGCCGCTACCGCTGGAGTCCGAGCCGCTGCCGCCGGAGCCCGATGAGCCGCTTTTCTCCGAGCCCGAGCCCGAGCTCCCGCCGGAACCCGAGCCGCTACCGCCCGAGCCGGCCGCGCCGGAGCCCGAGGCGTCGCTTCCCCCCGAGCCCGAGCCGCTCCCGCCGGAACCCGAGCCCGAGCCGCTCCCGCCGGAACCCGAGCC
>JACCYP010000216.1 GCA_013696425.1 Thermoleophilaceae bacterium | reverse complement strand
CACCCGGGCGGCTCGTGCCGCCATCGGCGACGAACGCGTGCCGCGCTGGACGAAGGCCACACCCCATCCGGCGCCGGCGGAGCTGCCCTTCACCCGCCGTGGGGGCGCGACGGCCGTCTACCTGCCTGCCTGCATCAACCGCATCTTCGGGCCCTCGCGCCATGCGACCGCGCCGCGGCCGCTGCCCGAGGCGCTGGTGGCCGTCTCGGCGCGCGCGGGGAAGCCGGTGTGGATCCCCGAGGACGTGGCCGGTACCTGCTGTGCCACGCCATTCACCTCGAAGGGGTTCAAGGATGCCCAGACGGTGATGGCGAAGCGGCTGGAAGCGAACCTCTGGCGCTGGAGCGAGCAGGGATCGCTGCCAGTCGTGATCGACGCCACCTCCTGCGCGCTCGGGGTGAAGGAGGAGGCCGCGGTCGCCCTCGGCGACGAGGCGCGCGAGCGGCTGGCCCGGGTCGAGGTGATCGATCCGGTCGCCTGGGCGAACGATCACCTCCTCCCCGGTCTCGAGATCACGCTCCCGGTGCGCAACGCCGCGCTGCATCCCACCTGCGCGTCGCGCCACCTCGGCCTTGCCGCCAAGGCCGAGGCACTCGTGGGCGCCCTGGCCGGCGAGGTTCACGTCCCGTCCGTATCCACCTGCTGCGGCTTCGCCGGAGACCGCGGCTTCCTCCACCCGGAGCTCACCGCCGCCGCGGTGCGGCCGATGGCCGACGACCTCGGCGTGGAGCCCTTCGACGCGCACGTGTCCGCAAACCGGACATGCGAGATCGGCATGGAGCAGGCGACCGGCCGCCCCTACGAATCCGTGATCCAGCTGCTCGAGCGCGCGACGCGCTGAGGGCTCGCTTTCGGCGCTCGGACACAAACGAGCGCCGAAGACGCGAGCTAGGAGATCAGGCGGATCGTGAGCGGGTAGCGGTAGTGCTCTCCGTTGTTCGCCTTCACCGCCGCCACGATCGTCAGCACCAGCCAGCCGAGCGCCACGATCGCCATCACCGGGATCAGCAGCAGGCCGACCAGGATGATGAACAGCACCAGCATCGCGATCCCGAGCACCACCTCGTAGATCAGAAAGGAGATGTTGAAGTTGAGCGCCTCGACGGACTGTTCGCGGATGAACGGGTCCTCGTCCTTCTTGAGCAGGAAGACCACGAGCGGACCGATGAACGTCAGGCCCCCGGCGAACGCTGCGATCAGCGCCGAGAGGTGCGCGCCGGCGGCCCACTGCCGTGACTGCGAGCTGAGCGCGGAGGCGTGGGCGGAATGCTCGGTCCACTGCGCGCCGTCCCAGTAGCGCTGGTGCCCGGGCACCTGCGGGTCCGGATACCAGCCGGCGGGGGTGGGTGGAGTCGCCATGTCCCGCCGATGCTAGTTACGCTCGCCGACGGGGAGAACCTTGGGCGAGACCATCAGCCTCATCACCGTGCCGTTGTTCACCGGAGCCATCGGCTACGTGACGAACTGGAGTGGCGTCTGGATGCTCTTCTATCCAGTCCGCTTCCGAGGGGTTCGGATCCCGGGCGTGGCGCCGCTCGTGCACATCATGCCGCGCAGGATCAAGCAGATCCCCGGGATCATGCAGGGAGGGGTCGGATGGCAGGGGATCATTCCCTCGCGCGCGGCCAAGATGGGGTCGATCTCGGTCGACAAGGGGATTGCGAAGCTCGGCAGCCCGGCCGAGTTCTACAAGCAGCTCGACCCCGAGAAGCTCGCCGAGCACATGATCACCGCCGCCCAGCGCGACATGCGCGAGGTGGTCGAGCGGATCATCAGGCGCGAGAACCCGCGGCTGTGGGAGGAGATGGGACCCGAGCTCCAGGACCGCGTCCATGCACGCGTGCAGGAGCAGCTGCCGGACATCGTCCGCATGATCACCGACGAGATCGGCGAGAACATCGATCAGCTGCTCGACGTGAAGCTGATGGTGATCCGCCGGATCGAGGCCGAGCCCGAGCTGGCCAACGAGATCTACCTCGAGGTCGGCCGCCGCGAGCTCAAGCTGATCGTGAACTTCGGCTTCCTCTTCGGCTTCCTGCTCGGCATCCCGACGGCGATCGTCACCGAGCTGCTCTTCCACCAGTGGTGGTTGCTCCCGATCGCGGGAATCCTGATCGGCTACGTGACGAACCTCGTCGCGATCAAGATGATCTTCGAGCCGATCGAGCCGCGGCGCTACTTCGGCGTGCTCGTGCACGGCCTGTTCCTGCGCCGCCAGGACGAGGTCGCCGACATCTACGCAAAGATCATCGCCGAACGGATCGTGACGCTCTCGAACATCGGCGACGAGCTCCTGAACGGGCCGAGCTCCGACCGCACGCGGCAGATGATCGAGACCGCGATGCGCCCCGCCGTAGATCAGGCAGTGGGCCGGGCCAAGCCGGCCGTGCGGGTGGCGGTCGGGACCCGTGAATACGACGCGATCCGAGAGTCCGTGGCCGCCGAGGCCGTGGAGTACACGATGACCCCACTCGCCGACGAGAAGATCAACCGTGAGCAGAGCGTTGCCGTCCAGCGTCTCATCGCCGAGCGCATGCGGGAGATGCCCTCGCGCGACTTCTCGGAGATGCTGCGCACCGTGATGCGCGAGGACGAGTGGCTGCTCTATCTCCACGGAGCCGTGCTCGGTCTGTTCGGCGGCCTCTTGCACCTGGCGATCTTCGGATGATCGAGCCCCGCGACGATTCCCTCACCGCGGTCCTCCCGACGCTCGTCAAGCTCGGAGCACTCACGTGGTGGCGCACCACGGAGGCCGCCGCCGACGCATCGGTGCGCGGCGGCCGGCGGGTTGTCCAGGCCGCGCGCCGCGGCGAGAACCCCGCCGACCTGATCCAGGAGCTGAACACCAATCTTCGCGACACCGCACGGCGGGTGCTCGGGGTCGACGGCGCGCACGGCGAGACCCCTCGCGAGCAGCAGAACGGCGGCGAGCCCACGCTGCGCGACCGCGGCGCCGAGCTCCTGCGCCGCTCGGCCGACGTGACCTACGACGAGAAGTACCACCCCGCGTACGAGCGGATGCTCTCGGAGATCGCCCCCGACGAGGCGCGTGTGCTGCGCCGGCTCGCGCAGGAGGGACCGGCGGCGGCCGTCGACGTGCGCACCGGCGGGCCCCTGGCGGTCATGAGCTCCCAGCTCGTGGCACCCGGCCTCACGATGCTCGGCGCGGAATCCGGCATCCGCCATCCCGACCGCCTCCACGCCTATCTCAACAACCTCTCCCGCCTCGGCGTCGTGTGGTTCTCGCGCGAGGCCCTGCCCGACCAGGCGCCCTACCAGGTGCTCGAGGCCCAGCCCGAGGTCGTGAAGGGCATGAAGGAGGCCGGCCGCGCCTCGCGCACGGTGAGGCGCTCTATCCAGCTCACCCCGTTCGGGATCGACTTCTGCGAAACCTGCCTGCCCCTGCACACGGCCGAGATCGATCAGCTGCCGCAGTCGCCGCAGCAGGGTCCCTCAGCCCAAGTGGGCCCTGACGATCGCTAGGACCTTCTCCGGCTGCTCCTCGGCACTGAAGTGGCCGCAGTCCGGGATCACCTCGACCCGCGCGTCGTCAGCGTGCGCCGGAAGCGTGGCGATGCGCTCGGGCGTGACCACCGGGTCGGCGGAGCCGGTGAGCAGCACGGTGGGCACCGTGAGGCGCCTGTCGTCGTAGTAGCCCTTCGAGAGCTGCCCGAGCTCGCGCCGCAGGAAGGTGCGGTAGAGGGCGCTCGAGGCCTTCGCGTGCGCGGGGTCCTTGAACACGTCGGCGTAGGTCGAGAGCTCGGCGTCGGTCCAGGTGTGGCCCGGATGTGAGCCGCGCCTGATGATCGTCTTCACGAGCGGTGTGTTCCGCAGGGTGCGCTCGCCCAGGCCGGGTGTCGCAAGCACGAACTGGTAGCTCGCGAGCGCCACCGCCTTCGGGGTCGGCTTCGGCGGCTTGAACCACGGGTGGACGATGTTCATCGCGACGAGCCCCTCGAACCGTTCGGGCGCCAGTAGGCAGGCGAGGAAGCTCGCGAAGCCGCCCCAGTCGTGCCCCACCAGCCGCACCCGGTCGAGCTCGAGGGCATCGAGGATCGCCACGAGGTCCTCGGCGAGAGTCTCCTTGGCGTAGTCACCCGCCGGCGCGTCGGACCACCCGAAGCCGCGCATGTCGGGGCAGATCACGCGGTGGTCGCGCGCGAGGTCCGGGATCAGCTTGCGCCAGACCCACCAGTGCTGGGGCCAGCCGTGCAGGAGCACGATCGGCGGCCCCTCCCCCGCTTCGGCGACGTGGAAGCGGACCCCGCCCGCCTCAACGTCGCGATGGTCGACGCCTTCGAGCGTGGGCGGCAGCGCGGGCACCGCCCGACCCTACTTCGCCCGTGCGCGCGTGCGGGCGCCCTTCTTCGCGGACTTGCTGCGCGCGTTGGCCTTCGTCTTGCGCGTGCGCGCGCCCTTTTTCGCCGCGGCCTTGCGCTTCTCCGGGCCGCCCTGCACCCGATCCTCGAGGTCGCCCACGAGTGCGCGGAAGTCCTCGAGCGCCTTCTTCGCGGTCTTGGGTGCCTTCTTGCGGCCGTCCACCTTGCCGACGGCGTCGGCCAGGTTTCCGGCCACCTTCTTGCGCACGCCGCTCTTGCGCAGCTTCTCGAACAGATCCTTGTCTCGCTTGGCCATTTGGGTCTCCTTGACGGGGTCTCAGCTCAAGTGCCCGGGTGCACGGCCGATGAACCGAGTGATGACGGTGGCTCGCACCCTGGTCGTATTGGTCCTCGCCACGATCTCGGCGGCGGTTCCCGCTGCTCACGCGAGTCCTCGCGCCGGCACCTCCGTGGTCGGCGGCAACGTGGTGACCGAAGGGGCCGAGCCGTGGGCGGCCGCACTCGTGCAGCCCGGGGCACGCGCGCGCGAGTCGCAGTTCTGCGGCGGTGCGCTGATAGCGCCCAGCTGGGTGATCACGGCCGCGCACTGCGTCGCTGGCGTGGCCCCTGGTGACTGACCGAATCGAGTTCAGCATGGGCGCGTTCCGACATTACATCGCGGGTCGGCAGATGGGTACTTCCTAGCCGTCGGGGAACGGCTGGATCGGCATTCCGTGGTCGGTCTCGCGCATGCCGAGCTCATATGCCGCGCCGTCGATCGCCTGGAGCGTGAGCCGGGGCTCGCCGGGGCGCTCGACCGTGAGCGTCATGTCCGACACCGAGCAGTTGACGGTGTTGTGCTCGGAGCCGTCCGGGTCGGCGTACACCCAGCCGACGAAGTCCTTGCGGTCCGAGCCCACGCGCCCGCGCACGGTGATGCTCTTGCCGGGCAGTGTGAAGTCGGCGCCGTCGGGCTTTTCGTCGACCTGGGTCGCCCGCGCCTTCTCGGGGCCCCCGAGGCGGTGGCGAACCCCGTCGATGCAGAGCGTGCCGTTCGCGATCCAGGGCGTGGTGAGGGGACCGACCTTGATCCGCCCGATGGCGGCGTCGAGCCAGGTGTCGTTCCCGCGCCCGTCGAAGCCGGTGGCGTGCATCCAGATCCAGCGCTCCGCATGCTGGGCGCCCCAGTTGTGGCCGATCATGCCGGGCCAGCCATCGAGCGCCACCTCGCGGCCGCCGGCGCGCACCGTGCCCGAGAAGAGTGCCTCCGGCTCCGGGGTCAGCAGCTTCGTCTTCGGAAGCGGCGCGCGGTACATCCAGCCGCGCGGGAGGTGCCAGAGCGGCTCGCCCGAGCCCTCGAAGCTGAGGTCCCACGACGCCTCGAGGGCGGAGCCGGCGGCCCGGCCCTGGCGCAGCACCGAGTCCCCGATATGCACCCACTCGCCTTCGTCCGCGCCGAGCGCCTCGGCGGGCGGCGAGACCTTCTGCGCGAACGGCTCCTCGGTGCGGGTGTCAAAGAGCACGAACCACAGCGAGCCGCGCGCCTGCTCGCCCGGGCGCTTGTGCGTCGTGTACCTGATCCAGACCCCGAGCGGCTCGTCCGGCGAACACGCCTTGATGTACCAGCTCTCATATCCCCCGGAGCCGGAGGCGAACTCGAGCGAACGGGAGCGGGTCGGATCCTCAGCCACGATGGCGCAGCCTAACCAGAGGCGGTCGATAACCTCGCGGCAATGAGCGACTCCCGCGTACTTCTGATCACAGGCGCCTCCACCGGCATTGGCGCCGAAACAGCCCGCCATGCGGTCCGCGACGGCTGGCGCGTGGTGCTGGCAGCACGCTCGGAGGACAAGCTCGAGGCGCTCGCGTCCGAGCTGGGCGGCGAGGAGCACGCGAGCCACAAGCGCGCCGACGTGACCGAATGGGAGGACCAGCAGGCGCTCGTGGCACACGCGCTCGAGGCCTTCGGGCAGGTCGACGCGGTGTTCGCGAACGCCGGGTTCGGCGCGAAGCGCGGCTTCCTCGAGGAATCCCCCGAGCAGTGGCGCTCGATGGTGCTCACGAACGTGCTCGGGCCGGCGCTCTCGATCCGCGCCGCCCTCCCCCACTTCAAGGAGCGCGGCAGCGGGCACTTCGTGCTCACGAGCTCGGTCGCGGGGCGCCGAGCCCTGCCAGGCTCGCTGTACGCGGCCACCAAGCACGCGGTCGGGGCGATCGGGGAGGGGCTGCGCCAGGAGATCGCCGACACGGCGATCAAGGTCACGCTCATCGAGCCAGGGATGGTCGACACGCCGTTCTTCGACAACCCGGTGCAGGGCGCCCTCGAACCCGAGGACATCGCGCGGGCAGTCATGTACTCGCTCGACCAGCCGGATCGCGTCGACGTGAACGAGATCCTGATCCGGCCGATCAACCAGCCCATCTAACGCGGCTGGAGGCCGGGAACCTCAGCAGGGGCGGGGATGGATCCCCGCCGATGTAGTCCTCCCTGCTTCTTAAGCTCCTCCCGCCGATGGAAGAGCCCCGCTGCATCGCGCATATGGACATGGACGCGTTCTACGTGAGCGTCGAGCTCCAGCGCCGTCCCGAACTGCGCGGAAAGCCGGTGGTGGTCGCGGGATCGAGCGGGCGCGCCGTCGTCACCACTGCCAGCTACGAGGCACGCAAGTTCGGGATCTTCTCGGCCACGCCGGCCGAGCGCGCGCGGCGCCTGTGCCCGGACGCGATATTCATCCCGCCGGACTTCGAGTCCTACCGGGCGCGCTCCGGCGAGGTGATGGCCGTCGTGCGCGATCACGTCGAGAACGTCGAACAGGCCGGACTCGACGAGGCATACCTCGACCTCACGGGTCTGGCGCGCCCCAAGGCAGCGGCCCGGCGGATCAAGGCCGAGGTGTCCGAGGCCACCGGGCTCACCTGCTCTTTCGGTATCGGGCCGAACAAGCTCGTCGCCAAGGTGGCCTCCGACGCCGAGAAACCCGACGGCTTCGTGGTGCTCACCGCCTCGGAGGCGCGCGAGCGCTTCGCCCCGGAGAAGCCGGGTCTGATCCCCGGCATCGGGCCGAAGACGGCCGACCGGCTTGCAGCGAAGGGCATCGACACGCTCGGCAAGCTCGCGTCGCTGCCGGAGGAGTCTCTCGTCGAGTGGTTCGGCGGCAACCAGGGCCCCTGGCTCGGCCGCCTGGCCCGGTTCGAGGACGAGCGCCCGGTGACCGCCCACCGAGCGGTGAAGTCCGAGTCCAAGGAGACGACCTTCGAGCACGACCTCAGGGGATTCGACGCGCTCGCGCCGTTGCTCGGGGACCTGGCGGAGAGCCTCTGCACCGACCTCGGGAAGAAGGACCGGCGTGGGCGGACGATCGGGATCAAGGTGCGGCTGGCCGACTTCTCCATCCATACCAGGGCCCGGACGCTGAACGACCCGACGAACGACCGCGAGGTCGTGCGCCGGGTCGCAACCGAGCTGTTGCGCGAGTTCGACCCGCGTAGCCCGGTCAGGCTGCTGGGAGTCCGCGTGGCCGGCCTCGACGAGGCGGCTCCGGCGGACGACCAGCTGGCCCTCGGCGTCTAGCAGCCGCTAACGGGTGGTCCAGACCGTTCCGGTCGAACCGAACCCGAGCTTGCGCTTGGTGGCGGCGGTGAGGTCGAACTCACGGTTCCCCGCGTAGGGCCCGCGGTCGACAACGCGCACGGTCACCTTGCGGCCACCGTGGCGCAGCTTCACCTTCGAACCGCACGGTAGCGACTTGTGGGCGACGCCCAGAGTGCCGCCGGACAGGCGACCACCGCAGGCGAGGCCGTTGCCGTACAGGCCGGGGCCGTACCACGACGCGGCGGCGGGGCGATAGACGCTCACGCCACCCCTCACCTTGCGCTCGATCTTGCCCGAGCGCACGCGGACCTTGTAGTCGCCCATGCCGGCGGGCTTCCAGCTGGCCGAGAAGCGGCCACCCTTACGGGTCTTGGTGCGTGCGACCGTGTCCCAGCCGCCGCGGCGCTTGGCCTGTACGACGACCTTGCGGCCGGCGACCGACGGTTTGATGGCGCCGCGCACCTTCGTGGCGTTGCCGCGCCGGACATCGCTGCGCGCCTTGGCGTTCACGGTCTTGACCGCGCTCGCCTTGGTGTCGGTGTTGGTACTGAGTTCACCCTCCGCCGCGAAGGCGGGGATCGCCGCAGAAGCGGCCAGTGTCAATGTGGCGGCGCCGGCAAGCATGCCTCGGCCGCGCACGTTCATGTGCGTAAACAACGGAACTTCCTTTCCTCGGCCGGGCCTACGGGGTTAGCTGTCGGGCTCGCGGACCGGAAGGTCCGCTACGCCGCGCTCAGGCGGCGATTCGCCCCGTGCGCGGTAGGTCCGCGCCATTGGGTCCCCCGTCTCCTTAGGGTCTGTGCCCTCGGAGTTCGGCGTGCCGAATCGAACAACAGTTCGAACGCATTCGAGCCTAGGACGCTGCGCCCTGCCCTGTGTGAGCTACGTCACGGATCGAGTAGGTTGGGCTGAATGGGGGACCGCCTCAGCGCGCTGGATGCGTCTTTCCTGCACCTCGAAACCGAGGCGGCACACATGCATGTCGCCTCCGTGATGCTCTTCGAGGGGGACCCGCCGCCGGTGGAGGAGTTCCGCGAGGCCATCGAGCGCCGCCTGCACCTGGTGCCTCGCTACCGCCAGCACCTCGCGATGGTGCCCTTCGGACAGGGTCGCCCGCGCTGGGTCGACGATCCGCACTTCAACCTCAGCTACCACGTGCGGCAGTCCGCCCTGCCGCCCCCGGGGAGCGAGGAGCAGCTACGCAACCTCGCCAGCCGGGTGCTCGCCCAGCAGCTCGATCGCGACAAGCCATTGTGGGAGATGTGGCTGGTGGAAGGGCTCGAGGGTGGGCGCTTCGCGATCGTCGCGAAGACCCATCACGCGCTTGTGGACGGTGTCTCGGGCGTGGATATCGCCACCGTGCTCTTCGACGCCTCCCCAACACCCGAGGAGCCTCCCGATCCGCCCCCGCGCTGGCTCCCCGCACCGCAGCCCTCGAGCAGCCAGCTGCTGGCAGAGGCGCTCATCGAACGCGGCACCGCCCCAGGCGAGCTCGCCCGCTCGGTGCGCGCGGTCTTCCGCGCGCCGCGCCAGCTCGCCTCGGCGCTGCGCGACTCGATCGCCACCGCCGGGTCGATGTTCGGCGCCCCCTCCTCCCCCTACAACTGCCGGATCGGGCCCCACAGGCGCTTCACGTGGGCACGGGTGTCGCTCGGTGATGTTAAGGCGATCAAGAACGAGCTGGGCGGCACCGTGAACGACGTCGTGCTGAGCGTCGTGGCGGGCGGCCTCGGCCGCCACCTGCGCGACCGCGGCGAGGACACGACCGGCGTCACGCTGCGCGCGATGGTGCCCGTGAGCGCGCGCGCGGAGACCGAGCGCGGCGCCCTCGGTAACCGGGTCTCGGCGATGATGGCGCCGCTACCCGTGTGGTGCGAGGACCCGGTGGAGCGGCTCTCGATCGTCGGCGAGGCGATGGCGGGCCTGAAGGAATCGGGACAGGCCGTGGGCGCCGACCGGATCATGGGCGTGGCCGACTTTGCGCCGCCCACGATTCTCGGCCAGGCCGCACGCCTGAGCCACCGCCAGCGGGCCTTCAACCTCGTGGTAACGAACGTGCCGGGCCCCCAGTTCCCGCTGTTCATGCTCGGCCGCGAGCTCAGCGACCTCTTCCCGATGGTTCCGCTCACAAGCAACACCGCGCTCGGCGTTGCGCTCATGTCCTACAACGGGGCGATCAACTTCGGGCTCGTCGGAGACTTCGACGCGATGGCCGACATCCAGGACGTGGCCGAGGACTTCGAGGAGGCGCTGGCGGAGCTGGCCGCCTCGGCCGGGGTGAAGCTCGGGGCCTCGCGGGCCCGCAAGCCGTCCAAGAAAGCCCGCGCAAAGGCACCGGCCTCGTAACTCTCCGGCCGTAGGAGGGTTTGAAGGGTCAAGGATGCGCGAAAGGGTCAAGACGACCGCGAGGGAACTGGGGCTCGATGTGAGCGTGAAGACGCTCGATGCCCCGACGCGCACCGTTCAGGAGGCGGCGCTCGCGGTGGGCTGCGAGGACGCCCAGATCGCCAAGTCGATCGTGTTCATTGCCGACGGCGACCCGGTCGTGGTCGTGACCTCCGGCCAGCACCGGGTGGATGTGAACAAGCTCTGCGACGTGCTCGACTGCGCCGAATCCCGCCCCGCAACACCGAACGAGGTGCGCGCCGCGACCGGGTTCGCGGTCGGCGGCGTGCCGCCCTTCGGCCACGGCCTGCCCGTGGTCTTCGACGCGACGCTGCTGGAGCACCAGTGCGTCTGGGCGGCCGGCGGGGACGGAAACTCGCTGTTCCAGGCGGACCCCAAGCGACTCGTGGAGTGCACCTCCGCGACAGTCGCCGTAGTCGCCTGAGCGCCTCGGCGCCATTCGGGTGATCTGCGCGTGGTTCTGCCGCGCGCACGCATTCCGCCCGGTTCACGCGTCCGGGGACCCACTCCTACGTGTGCACGATCCACCTCGGGATGAGGGCGAAGGTGGTCGTCCGCTAGACGCCATACTCAGGGCGTGAGGCTCGCTCTGGCGCAGGTGAATCCGACGGTTGGGGACATCGACGGCAACGTGGCCCTCGTGCGCGATTGGACCGCCCACGCGACTGATGCGGGCGCGCAGGCCGTGGTCTTCCCGGAGTTGGTGGTGACCGGCTACCTGCCCGAGGATCTGCTGTTGCGCAGACCGTTTCTCGCCGCCGCCCGGGAGGCCCTCGACTCGTTGGCGGCCGATCTGCCGATCGCGGCCTTCGTGGGGTACCCCGAGCGAGATGGCGAGGACATCTTCAACACCCTTGCGCTCCTGCGCGGAGGGATCGTCGAGACGCTCTACCGCAAGCGCCGCCTCCCCAACTACGGCGTGTTCGACGAACGCCGGTACTTCACACCCGGGGACGCGCCGGCGATCGTCGATGTCGATGGCCTCCGTGTGGGCCTCACCGTGTGCGAGGACCTCTGGTACGCCGGACTGGACTCGGGTGACGGCGCCGATCTGCTGGTGAACCCGTCCGCCTCGCCCTACTACCAGGGCAAGGGGGTGGAGCGCGAGCGGATGTTCGGCGAGCGCGCGCCCGAGCATGGGGCGGCCATCGCGTTCTGCAACCTGCTCGGGGGCCAGGACGAGCTTGTGTTCGACGGACACTCCGTCGTGGTGAACTCCGCCGGCGAAGTGGTGGCGCGTGGGCCTCAGTTCGAGGAGGCGCTGCTGGTGTACGACACCGACAGCGGCGCGGGCGAGGTTGCGCCCGTGCTCTCAACCGAGGAGGAGCTCTATTCGGCGCTCGTGCTCGGCCTGCGCGACTACGCCGGCAAGAACGGCTTCGAGCACGTCGTGTTCGGGCTCTCGGGCGGCATCGATTCGGCACTGGTGGCACTCGTGGCCGCTGACGCCCTCGGTGCCGAGAACGTGACCTGCGTCTCGATGCCGTCGCAGTTCTCCTCGGAGGGCACCCGCTCGGACGCGAAGCAGATCGCCGAGAACCTCGGCGTGCATTATCTCGAGCTGCCCATAGAGGGTGCGATGACCCACTACGAGGAGCTCCTGGCCGGGCCGTTCGCCGGGCGCGAGCCGGACCTCGCCGAGGAGAACCTCCAGGCCCGCATCCGCGGCAATCTCGTGATGGCCCTGTCGAACAAGTTCGGCTGGCTCGTGCTCACCACCGGGAACAAGTCGGAGATGTCGGTGGGCTACGCGACGCTCTACGGCGACATGGCCGGCGGGTTTGCCGTGCTGAAGGACGTGTTCAAGGGTTCGGTCTACCGCCTCACCGAATGGCGCAACGCGGATGAGGGCAGGGCCCTCGTGCCGGTGAGCGTGATCGAGCGCCCGCCGAGTGCGGAGCTGCGCGCCGACCAGCTCGACTCGGAGTCGCTTCCCGACTACGACACCCTCGACGAGATCCTGCGCCTCTACGTGGAGGAGGACCTGAGTGCGGCCGAAGTGGTGGAGCGCGGATTCGAGCGCGAGGTGGTCGAGAAGATCATCGCGATGGTCGACCGCGCGGAGTACAAGCGCCGCCAGGCACCACCCGGTATCCGGGTCTCGAACAAGGCCTTCGGACGCGACCGGCGTGTGCCGATCACGAACCGCTGGTCCGGCTAAGACAGCAGCGCCCGTACCTCGTCGAAGCCCTTCTCGACCGCGGCCTTCAGCTTCGCACCCGGCTTCTCGAACCAGTCGAGCTCGATACCGGGCTTGGATCCGAAGCGCCCCTCCCACGCTCCCACCGCCTGGCCGGCGGCGAGCATCAGGCCGCGGCCATCGCCCCGGAAGTCGTAGGCACGGTCGTAGAGCTCCGGGTGCAGGAACCGCTCGCGTCCGTCCTTCGGGTAGCCCATCGTGAGGCAGTCCCATTTCGGGATCACGTCGACCCGGTCGCCGCGGACCGCCTGCGCGCCCTCGAAGGCGTCCCTGTCCTCGGGGCGCAGGAAGTAGCCCTCCCCCACGTCGATCGCGCCGTGCGCATCGAATGCCGCCGCCGCTTCCCTGGCCGAGGCCGGCGCCCACCACGCGAAGTCCCGCACCCGGGCCGGGCCGAATGCGCGCAGGTACTCCCCCGCGGCCCATTCGTGGGACTTCTCCTTTGCTGCCGGCTTCAGCCTGGCCGCCTGGTAGCGCAGGGCGTTGGAGCGCAGATTCGCCGACCCCACCCGAACGAGCAATCCCTCGCGGTTCATGCCGCCGAGGACGGCCGATACGCGCTTCTCGAGGCCGACGTCCTCCCGCAGCTCGGCG
Organism: Thermoleophilaceae bacterium; assembly: GCA_013696425.1. Classification (GTDB taxonomy): domain Bacteria; phylum Actinomycetota; class Thermoleophilia; order Solirubrobacterales; family Thermoleophilaceae; genus JACCYP01. The sequence goes on along the minus strand of JACCYP010000216.1, from coordinate 1,878 downwards.
GCGGTGCGCGGGTTCTGCGCCGCCTTGCGAATCTTCGGCTTCAGGTCCTCGTACTGCGCGCGCGTGAAGCCCATGTACTTGAGGCGGTAGTCGCGCTGCTTCTCGGTCTCCTTCGTGAGGCCGAGCGCGAGCTCGGCGGACTCGGGCGCCACGATATGGATCGAGCCGCGGAAGGCCGGGACGCGGACGTGGTCGAGCTCCTCGTATGCCTTGGCGCTGAAGCTCTTCGACCGCGCCGACAGCGACAGCGGGCCGCTCGGATGCGAGGAGTAGACGCCGGCCACCGCCCGCAGGGCCTCCGCAGGGCCGGCGGCGGAGCGCCCGAGCATCTGACGCGCGTAGGTGAAGCGGCGGAGCTGCTCGATCAACTGGCGGGGGGCGCCGGGCGAACGGCGATCGTCACCCGCGAGGTGGCGCACTTCTTGCCCTCGTCCGTCGTGAACTCGACGTCCCACACCCACGTGGTGCGGCCCCGATGCAGCGCGCGGGCCTCGGCGCTGATGATGCCGCCGAACACGGGTCGCAGATACGTCGTGAAGTTGTTCATTCCCATCGCGAGCATGCCGTCCTCGCGCACCTCTAGCCAGGTCCCGACGGAGGCCAATGCCTCCGCGTGGGCGGCATAGGCGCCCCCGTGAACGATGCCGAACGGCTGCTGCACGCGCTTCTCCACCGCGAAGGTCCCGCTGGCCGTGCCGCCGCCCGCCTGGGTCACCTCGAGGCCGAGCACGTCGTCAAGCGTTCCTTGAAGATCAGGTTGAGGTGCGTCCGATGTCACGCGCGGCAGGCTACCCTTCCGCCTGCTCATGGCCACCTTCGACCAACTTCCCGCGGACCAGCGCGCCATCATCGAGCTGGTTCTGCAGCGCCAGCAGTCCTACGAGGACCTCTCCGGCATGCTCGGCCTCTCCCCCGCGCGGGTGAAGGAACTGGCACGTGAGGCACTGGGCCAACTCTCCCCGCGCACCTACGAACGGGTCGACCCCCAGTGGCGCGACCAGCTGGCCGACTACCTGCTCGGGCAGCAGACCGGGCCCGAGGCCACGGCCACGCGCGGGCACCTGAAGAGCTCCGAGCCCGCGCGCGCATGGTCGAACTCCCTCCTGGACGCCCTTGATCCCCTCTACGGCGACGCCGCGCGACCCGAGATCCCTGATGGCGGGGGCGCCGCCGAGGCTCCGGTTCGCCGCGGCCGGCGCGAGCGTACGCCCCCGGCACCGCGCGAGCGCGCAGAGCGGGCGAGCCGCCCCCTCACCCCGCAGGCCGAGAGCGTCGTCCGCCGGCGCAGGCTGATCGGCGGCGGCATCGCGGCCGTGGTGGCCGCCGGCCTGATCGCGCTCCTCGTGGTGGTCGTCACCGGGGGCGGCGACGACAAGGAGTCCGGCGACAAGAAATCCGGCACCGCAGCGGGCAACGGGCAGGCCGTGCCGCTGGGCCAGCTCGTGATGCGCCCGGTCAAGGGCGAGAAGGGAGAGGGCCAGGCGGTGGTCGTTCGGGCCGAAGGGAAGAACAACATGGTCGTGGCCGCCCGCGGGCTGACGCCGAACGAGCGCGGCCGCAACAAGAAGGGCGGCACCGCATACGAGGTGTGGCTCTACAACTCGCCCAAGGACGCCAAGTCGATCGGCGCCCAGGTCACCGACGAGCAGGGCAACTACCAGGGTGCCGGCCCGCTGCCCGAGGGCTGGGAGAAGTACAAGTACCTCGACCTCACCCGCGAGCCGATCGACGAGAATGAGTCCTACTCCGGCGAGGTCGTACTTCGGGCGAGGCTCGCCGATGTCCAGCCGGTCGACCCGGCACAGGCCCAACAGCAGCAGCAGCCGGGCGGTGCGCAGGGACAGCAGGCCCCGCCGCAGGGCGGCCAGGCCCCGCCGC